>BDTY01000114.1 GCA_002897955.1 archaeon BMS3Bbin15 | reverse complement strand
ATCACTATATAAACTTTATGCTTATTTTTAGCATTAAATTAAAATTTAATATTCATTATACAGTAACGCATTCATCCGACGACTAAAGAGGCTGTCCTGTAATCAAAAATACTACAAGAAATAAGCTAAATTTAGCCTTTATTGCCTAAAATAAGCAGTCTTTATATTACTGGGAGTAATTGTCGGACAGCCTCTAAAGCCGTTGGTTTTCCCATTCGCCTTTTTTAAAAAATTAAAATGTAACAAGTGAAATTTATTTTTCAAGGATAATTTCAATTGAGGATAACTTCAGAAGAGTTCCTTCTTTTGTTGTTATTTCTTCAGTTCCAATAGTTATATCCTTAAGCTTTGCTTCTGTTATAAAACGGTTCCTCACTATTTCAACCACATCAACAGCTCTGGATATTGCTTTTCCCCTTGCCTTGACAACAACTTCTTTAACTCCACCACTGAACTGCGTATTTACAGCAAGAACATAGTTCATTATGGGTTTGTTTCCAATGAAAACTACATTGTCATCTGTCATCCTTCTGCCTCCACAGGTTCTTTTATCAACTTTAGTATTTAATATTATTGTTCTTTTTTATATATGTAAAGGTATGTCAGTTATTGAAAGTAAGATTAAAGAGGTTGAAGAGGAAATAAGAAAGACACCTTACAACAAGGCAACACAGCATCATATAGGTAGACTTAAAGCTAAACTTGCCATGCTGAGAGAACAATCCGAGAGTAGAATTGGAAGCTCAGGCAGCGGCTCAGGTTTCAATGTAAGTAAATCAGGAGATGCTACAGTTGTGCTTGTGGGTTTTCCCAGTGTTGGCAAGTCAACCATTCTGAATAAAATTACACCGGCTGAGAGTGAAGTGGGTAGTTATGAATTTACAACTTTAGATGTTGTGCCAGGTATGATGGAACACAGGGGAGCCAAAATCCAGATTCTTGATGTTCCAGGGATTGTAAGGGGTGCCTCCCATGGAAAAGGAAGGGGAAGAGAGGTTCTGGCTGCTGTTAGATCAGCAGATTTAATCCTGTTTATTGTTGATGTTTTCAATATAGAACAACTTAAGTTTCTCACAAATGAGCTGAGACAGGCAGGAATAAGGGTAAATTCACGGCCTCCACTGGTAAAAATAACAGTGAGAGACAGAGGTGGAATAGATATCAACACCACTGTAAATCTTACGAAAATTGACACTAGAACAATAAAGGCTATACTCAGTGAGTACAGAATCCATAACTGTAATGTGATTATAAGAGAGGATTTGGATGAGGAGAGGTTTATAGATGCCCTGGCAAAAAACAGGGTTTATATTCCTGCGTTTAATGTACTGAACAAGATAGACCTGGTGAATGAGGGGTACCTTAGGGAAGTTGAAAGTTTAATAGATACAGAGTATATAGCCATATCTGCTGAGAAAAATATAAATATAGAAAAACTAAAGGACAAAATTTATGAAAAACTGAATTTTATAAGAATATATATGAAACCGCAGGGAAAAAAGGCAGACATGGTGGAACCCTTAATTGTTATGAGAGGTATGAAAATAGAGGGTGTCTCAATGAAAATCCACCGAGATTTTCGTGAAAAGTTCAGACATGCAAGAGTATGGGGAAAGAGTGTGAGCTTTCCCGGGCAGAGGGTTGGTCTGGACCATGAGGTTAAAGATGGAGATATTGTCAGTATTGTGGTTAAAAGATAAAATAATTTAAATCTCTGCACCTTCAAGAGCTCTGGAACATGGGCAGTTTCTCTTTTCAGGAATCAACTTAATTGCTCCTATTATAATCTCCCTCAATTTTATTTCAGCCTTCTTTACAATATCAACCACCTCAGTGGCAGTGAGCTTCTCGCCTTTAATCCCTGCACCGAGATTTGTTGATATGCATATTGCTGAGTAGCATATCTCAAGCTCTCTGGCAAGAGATGCTTCGGGCATTCCAGTCATACCAACAAGGTCTGCACCCAGGGTTGATAGCATTTTTATCTCGGCAGGAGTCTCAAATCTCGGCCCTTCCATGATAGCATACACACCCTTCTTAAAAATGTCCTTTCTGCTGTCAGCCTCAATAATAGCCTCTCTTATTTCAGGGCAGTAAGGTTCAGTCATATCAATATGGACAGCTTTTCTGTCATAGAAGGTTGAGGCTCTTCTCTTTGTGAAGTCCAGAATATCATGGGGCACAATAAAGCTTCCGGGTTTGAACTCAGGATTTACAGCACCCACCGAATTAATTGCAATTATTCTATCAACGCCAAGATGTTTCAATGCATGTATATTTGCCCTGTAGTTGACTTTATGCGGAGGTATTTCATGCTTTTTTCCGTGTCTTGCCAGAAAATAAATTTCATTCCCTGAAAAACGTCCCTTTATAATATTATTTACTATGCCGAAGGGTGTGGAGACATTAAGAACCCTCTCTTCTGTAAAGAACTTGGGGTCATAAACACCTGAACCTCCGATAATTGCAACCTTCATGTTATTTCAGCCTTCTTGCCTGTTCCTTTTATTCCTATGAAAGCAACTATTGTTAATACCAGCCCCACGGTTATGGTCAGAGCAAATATATCTTTGGCCAGCTTGTCTTCAAGGAATAGAGCTACAGAAGAGAAGATAAGTCTTAATGCAATTACAAAAATAATCAGTACGCCATATTTATATAGCGGCAGACCCTCAACCAGAGCGTCTATACTCTTTCCTATTATTGCCACTATAGCTGCAAACATGAAAAAGTCTATACTTCCTGTAAGAAAATAAGGGAGATAATCAATGTTACTCATGGTCCCCTGATTGAGAGCTTCTGCCCTGCCCATTATCAATCCCAGGGCGGTGAGTATCATGGCGACTGCGTATGTGAAGAAAGATATTTTTCCGGCAATAAAAGAAGTTTTGAACTCCTCATATCCTTTTTCAAAGTAGCTTTCAAGTTGAAACCCTTTAATCAACAGAAAAAATCCAGCAATTCCAAATATGACTCTCCAGCTATGAGGGCCAAGTAGCATGTATAATATGAGAGCAAGCCCAGGTATTCCCAGAACCAGTCTTGAAAGCTTTGTGTCACTCACAATTTCCCGCATAAAATCAAGAATCAGGTAGTAAGTGCTTTCAAGATTTTCACTCTGCTTCATTATCACCCTGCTGAGAGAGATAACAGGAACTCTGGACTGGATTATAGGCAGAATATACTCGTCTTCAGCACCGTCAGTAACTATAATCACACCTGTGGGCTTGAATTTTTCAATTATCGAGTCCAGTTGCTTTGCAATCTTTTCATCAGAAATAACTCCGACTATCTCGTCGCCTACAACTGTGACAACCTCAACATTTTTTCTCAGAGCCTTGTAGTTGTCATATAGCCTTATGGCTTCAAAGATTGTATTTGTATCTGTTTCAGTCGGGTCAGCCAGACCCAGAGAAACAGCTGCATTTAGATTTTCTTCCCTCCCGATTATGGGACCGTCCAATCCGATTTTTACGGCAATATCTGCATCCCTATCAATTGATATTACCAGTATTCTCTCTTCCATCTTCGCACCATAATACCAGAAGGTTAAACAAAGTTGAACCTTCTGAGCAGATAGATATCTTCGAGGTTAAGCTTTTCACCATGTCTGAACTTTTCATATATTTCTTTTGCCTCTTCTCTAAGTTCTTTCTCAGTTTTTTCTTCATATATGACCTCAGCTTCGGTTTCTATCTCAACAATCTTCCTGTCCATCTGTTTAAGCTGTGCCACAAGGTTATCAATCTCTTCATTGAGGGTATCGAGATATAATCCTGTCTCCTTCTTTTCCTCATTTATCTCATCAATTTTCTTTTCAAGTTCTTTAATCTTCTCAACATGAGATATGAACTCTTCGTGATGTTTCTGGGATTCATTGGAGAGTTTTATTATTTCCTCTCTGAGTTTTCTTGATGCCTGCCTTTCCTTGTCAAGTCTCTTTGAGATATTTATAAGGTCCTTGAATCTGGAGAGTTCCTTCTCAAGACTCTCGATTTTCTTGACAATCTCATCTTCCTTCTTTATCTTAAGAACAGAGGTCTGAAGCTTCCATTCAAGGCGTTCTTTATCTTTGAGGAGTCTCTTGAAGTTACCCTTTGGAGATTTCTCCCTAATTTTATCGTAATTTGCCTGAATCTCCTTTATTCTGTTAATTATCTCTTCTCTTTGAGCTTTCAGCTTTTTTATTTCTTCTTTGTATTTCTCTCTCTGAGCTCTTGCCTTGTTCGCCAGGGAGTTTTTCTGTCTTATGGCGTCAATTAAATCTCTTCTTTTCTTATTGAACTCCCTCATTTTCCTTCTGTTCTTTGTCAGTTCCTTCTTAAGCTGTCTTGTTTTTATATCCAGCTTATCTCTTTCTCTGATCAGCTCTTCCAACTTGTCTTCCATATCAAACTCTCCAGAGTCGCATTCTAAAAGATGAGCCTGCTCAAGTAATTTTTATGAACTTCTTAATATGTTTTGTGAGCAAGCTAAAAGAATCTTATATAACTGTAAGCATCAGCTTTTCCATCAAAGCTGTAGTGAACTTTATTAAACTCTTTCCTTAGTTCTCCAACTTCCTTTTTAACTCTTTCGGGTGTCTGCCTATCTATGACAACCTTCTTTATTAATTTTGCGATGTCCTGCATGTCACCCTCTTTCATTCCAAGTCTTGTCAATTCCTGTGTACCGAGTCTTATACCACTTGGATTCGCACTGTTGTTTATATCATCCCAGGGTAAAAGGTTTTTGTTGAGTATTATATTTGCTTTTTCAAGATTTTCAGCAACCCATGTGCCTCCACCATTATCAGAAATGTCCACAACCACCTGATGACTCTCAGTAAAACCTTTATGTTCACAGAGGACTTTGAAACCAGAGTCGTAAAGAGCCTGGGCAAGAGCTTTGGAATTTCTGACTATCTGACTGGCATAGGCTTCTCCATATTCAAGCATTTCCGATAAAGCCACGGCAAAGCCTGCCATGTGGTGAAGATGGTGGTTACTCACAAGACCGGGGAAAACTGCCTTTGAAATCTTCTTCCCAAACTTTTCCTTTGCCAGAATTACGCCACCCTGAGGTCCCGGGAAGGTCTTGTGTCTCGAAGCTGACATAACATCCACACCCTCTTTAAAGGGCTGCTGGAATTTCTTACCTGCAATCAGACCCAGAACATGGGCAGCATCATACATTATTGTTGCTCCGCTCTCCCTGCAGGCATCATATAGTTCCTTAACAGGGTGAGGGAATAAAAATATACTTGCACCGAAAAGAACTATTTTCGGTTTAATCTCTCTTATCTTCTTTTCAGCCCTGTCAATATCTATATTCATCTCATCTACATCAAATGGAAAAGTTTTCACTTTTAAGCCTCTAACACCAGCGGCACTTATTTCAGAATGTGATATATGACCACCATGAGGTACATTAAGGGATATCATGGTATCTCCTGGTTTTGCAATAGAATCAAAACAGGCCAGATTAGCTATAGTGCCAGAAATTGGCTGAACATTGGCATATTCTGCCTCAAAAAGCTTCTTTGCAAGGTCAATTGTGAGAAATTCAATTTCATCTATATATTTACATCCCTGATAGAAGCGTCTGCCAGGCGGTCCCTCTGCATATCTATGAGAAAAGTCGCTGGCACACACTTCTCTTACCAGAAGAGAGGTAATATTCTCACTGGCAATCATTGGCAAACTCTCTGAAAACCATCTGTGATGTTCTTCCAAAATCTCTCTTACTCTGAAAGCACTGTCTCTGTTCATAATATTCGGGCAATGAGACCACCTATTTCAATGGGTTGAGGAATTGCCCTTTTCACCTCTTTAAAAATTATAATTTTAATCCAATCCAAACCAGTAAGTATCTCAACCTGCTCATTGTTTCTCGCACTATCAGGTAAACACGGTTTCTTATGCATGTTTATGACAGGGACTCGCAAGTCCTGTCCACTCTTGCCAGAGTGTAAGTCCTCATCGGAGCTGTTATCAGTCAGTACTTTGTAGGGCACACTGAGAGTTTCCTCTCTGTTTAATACCTCACTTACAGAGCAGGGGACTTGAGGAGCATCCTCTGATGTGTTCTTGAACTCTACCAATAACTGCTGCATTCTTCAATGCCTCCTAATCAACCTGTTACCCTTGTCTCTCACGAGACAAGCCACCCGTTTTAACGGGTGGTGATTGACACTCTCACCTTAATTTGGATGTTGACTTTTAATAGCTGGCTAACGAGAGAAAAGTTCTCAAACTTCCTGTGCATAAATCTCTCCTTCTGATTCAATAGTCTTTTTAACAGCTTCACCCAGTTCGGTTTTCTTGCCTATTTTTATCTCTCCTTTTCTTGAGATTGTGGCTGTGAAGAAATATTTATCATTCCCATATACTTTGACCATCTTTCCAGCATGGGCCTTGTTGAAGACAAGAGTCAAATAATTCTTAGTTTCTACTATCTCGACATCCAGTCTGTCTTTTGTTTCGTCTTTCCTGGAAATCTTGTTAAGATTTCTGACATCTATTCTTATTCCAAGCTTTTTCTCCAGCAAATCTATATTTTTTCCTTTTCTACCTATTATCTTGGGAAGGTAGCGCTCTTCCACCCAGAGAATACATGTGTTTCCTTTAAACTCAGCATCAAATTCTGCTTTTGGCAGACTTTTCTTTATCTCCTGAATTACCTTTTCTCTGGCAAGCTTCTCAACAGGTGTTGTTGTTTTCTGTTCCAGTTCCAGTTCGGTTACAGGCATAACAACAGTTTCCTCCCCGAAGGTATATATCTCATATTCGGTGGTATCGCTCTCAAAGTTTTTAACTTCAATCATAGGTCTGGCTAAATCAGCCTCAATCATTCCGGAGGGTACCTTAACACTGAGCTTTACCTTATAAACTGTGTCCACCTGACCATCTTTTATGAATATTATTGTATCTGCAATCTGGGGAATCATTCCAAGTTCTACCCTGCCTATCATCCTCTGCACAGCGTCTATAGCTTTTGTGGCATGTGTAACTCCCACCATTCCCACACCAGCAAGGCGCATATCAGCAAAAATTCTGAAGTCACGGGTTTTACGAACTTCATCATATATTGTATAATCAGGTCTTACAAGAAGGAGTATATCTGCTGTCTTCTCCATGTCTCCTTCAAGAGGAGCATACTGGGTTATTTCATCACTTACAATTAAATCTCGTGGTGATTCCATTGTCTTGACTATTTTTCCCTGTTCTCTGTAGAACTCGGCAAGAGCCTGAGAGAAGGTACTCTTTCCTGCACCTGGAGGTCCAGCCACAAGAACACCTTCGGCTCTGGAGCGAAGCCTCTCTATAAGTTCCTGACTCAGACTGTAGTCTTCCAGAGTCACCTCTGCAACTGCTGTTACTGCAGTTATTTCATATCCGTCGCTGAATGGAGGCCTTGCAATTGCTATTCTAATCTGCCTCAACTGAACGACAGTGGCACCCTGTCTTTCAATCTCAATAAAACTATCACTATCCTGCTTTGCAAACTCTATTATCTCCCTTGCCATGGTTGAGATATCTCTATATGTCAGGGGAGTTTCGCTTATTTTCACAAGCTTGAAATCCCCTGGCTTACCTCTCTTGGCAAGAGGAACAACTTTTTCCTTGAGATGAACACTCATTGTGTTCTCGTCAAAGTAGTCATAAATTCTCGGTATTCTATTTTCTTCCAGAATGGGTCTGAGTAGAATAACATCAATACCTTTAGCCTTTGCTATGGAAGCCTGAACTTTATCACCGGTTACAAGAATGCCATTGACTTCCGGAGCAGACTCCCTTATAATAGCATCGATATCATGGATTTCATCCGTTTCTGGTCTCCTGCCAAAAAATTCGATATCAACAAGCCCCTCCGAACACATCTTTCTGAGCTTCTTCAGCTCTTCCAGGCCCGTGAAGCCGGAGGCTCTGCCCTGATTTGCCATGTGCTCTATCTCAGCTACAGCAGCCTCAGGTATTAACAATCTGGGACTTTCATACTCGCCACTTTCAACAAGCCATGATAGCCTGCCATCTACAATTATAGAAGTATCAGGTACAATTACTGTCATTTTTATCTCCATAAACTTTTTTAGCATCGAAAATTCTTTCACCTGTCAGTTTAACCTTTTCATTGTCATAGGTTCTGAAGAAACAGGAGTAATATCCCTTATGGCAGGCTGCTCTCTTCTGTTCCACTTTAAAGAGAAGAGCATCACCGTCACAGTCTATTTTAACCTCTTTAACCTTCTGAAAGTTGCCAGAGGTTTCTCCTTTAATCCATATTTTTTTTCTTGATGTTGAGAAATAAGTCATTTTTTCTGTTTCAAGTGTTTTTTCAAGGGCATTTCTGTTCATGAAGGCCACCATGAGAACTTCCAGAGTTCTGTAATCCTGAACGACTGCAATAGCCAGAGCTTCACCCGCCATATTAACTCTGAATTTAACTCTGTCTATAAATTCATTCATAACTAAATTTTGGCTCTGGAGAATAAAAACCTTTGGTAACGGTAAGCTTCGGGCTGAGGTCGAAAGTTTATTTAAAAACTGAGGTGCGATTATGAGTAAAGGTACGCCATCGATGGGCAAGAGAAACAAGAGACTTCATATCCGCTGCAGGAGATGCGGTAGGAATTCCTTCCACGCGAAAAAGAAAGTATGTGCAGCCTGTGGTTTTGGAAACAGCAAGAGAATAAGGAGATTTGCCTGGCAGAATAAAAAAGTTAATAAACAGAGGCTTGTATAGTCGAGGTATATTTTTGAAAGATAAATGTGGTGTAGTAGGGGTATGCTTTAAGGATAACCTTAAGAAAGCTTCTTATTCAATATACTATTCCTTATTATCTCTTCAACACCGTGGTCAGGAGTCAACTGGCATAGTAACACGAAAAAAGAGTGATTTTTTTTATGAGAAAGGCATGGGCCTTGTGAATGAAATATTCACTTTTGATTCTCTTGATTCTCTTGATGGGAATGCAGGTATAGGGCATGTACGGTACTCAACCATGGGAGCATCACAAATAGAGAATGCTCAGCCTTTTGTTGTCCGTCATTCCAGCGGTACTCTTGCTATAGGCCATAATGGCAATATTGTGAATGCTGAAGAACTCAGGCATGCCCTTAAAGCCAGTGGCTCGATTTTTGTCTCAACAAGCGATACAGAGATTATTGCCCATCTTATAATCAGAGAGCATCTAAAGGGGAAGGATTTTGTTGAGAGTATTGCGGAGGTTATGAAGAAACTTGTGGGTTCTTACTCTCTTGTTATTCTTACTGACGATGCAATCTATGCTGTGAGGGACCCTCTCGGAATAAGACCTCTTGTACTTGGCAATCTTGATGGGAAGGGCTATATTGTTGCTTCTGAGACTGTCGCTCTGGATGTGGTTGGGGCCAGGTATGTGAAGAATATCAAGCCAGGTGAAATTCTTGAAATAAATAGTCATTGCAGTTTGAATTCTCACAGGGTTATAAAACTTCCGAAAAAGGCTTATTGCATGTTTGAGTATGTTTATTTTGCAAGGCCCGATTCGGTTCTCAATGATATTCCTGTTTACAAAGTCAGAGAGAAGATAGGCGAGTTTATTGGTTTGAATGATGATATTGAGGCAGATGTTGTATCACCTATTCCTGACTCTGCCATACCATCTGCTCTGGGCTATTCCAGAGCTTCAAAAATACCTTACAGAGAAACGCTTATAAGAAACCGTTATGTCGGAAGAACTTTTATTCTGCCTGAGCAGAAGGCAAGGGAGCTTGCTGTCAAGCTCAAGCTGAATCCTATTGCAGGGGAGGTAAAGGGGAAAAAAATTGTTCTCTTTGACGATAGTATAGTCAGAGGGACAACTTCAAGCAGGATTATAAAACTTTTGAAGGGAGCCGGGGCAAAGGAAGTTCATATGCGTGTTGGCTGCCCGCCCATAAAATCAAGATGCAACCTTGGTATAAACATGCCCACCAATGAGGAGTTAATAGCCAACAATAAGACAGTTGAGGAGATAAGAGAAGAGATCGGTGCAGATTCTCTCAGTTATCTTTCTATTGAAAATCTTATTGAAGCTATTGGCATGGAGGATAGCAATCTCTGTACAGGGTGCCTGACAGGTAAATATCCGATTGATATTTCCAAGTATGAACAGGTAAAGCTTCCAGTATATATCAAAAAATAACTATTACCCTTTCATTCAATAAATTCGGGCTCAGAATATCTATCAATAATCCCTGCCTCATAGCCTTTCTTCAGCAGAAGCTTCACAGCAGTCCTTCCATCTTCTCCGTAGTCTATAGTGTAGCTGTTGACATACATCCTTACAAACTTTTTATTCTTCTCTGAATCAAGCCCTCGTCCAAATTGAAAGGCATATTTCAGGGCTTCTTCCTCATTCTCCATAGCATACTCAATACTCTTCTTCAGATAACCTGAGACTTCACTTATTACTTTTTCTCCCAGACTGCGTTTTATAACATTTCCACCAAGAGGTAGAGGCAATGAAGTTTCTTCATACCACCACTCGCCAAGGTCCACAATCTTTTTCAGCCCCATATCTTCAAATGTTACCTGTCCTTCGTGGATTATCAAGCCACAATCCACCTTCCCCGAAGAAACAGCTTCTATAATCTCATCAAATCTCATTATTACCTCTTCAAAATTATTCTCGTAGAGCTTTAAAGCTAAATAGGCAGATGTAAGCTTCCCTGGTACAGCTATTCTCTTACCCTTGAGGCTGTCAAGTTTCTTATTTGCAATAATAATGGGGCCATATTTTAAGCCCATGCTTGCTCCTGTATTCAGGAGGGCATATTTATCAGAAATATATGGATAGGCATGTATTGATATTGCAGTAACCTCATAGCTTTCTTTCATAGCTTCTCTATTGAGAGTTTCAATATCTCCAAGGATATCCTCAAACTCATAGTTAGGCGTGGGAAACTTCTTCATCTTGAGAGCATAGAACATGAATGCATCATCTGGGTCCGGGGAATGCGCAACTTTAATAAGCATGTTTTCACCTTCTTATGTTTTACTTTAAGGCTCTTATAATATTTTCTACTTCTCTAAATTTTTCTGATTTGTTGAAAGGAGAGCCGAGAATTATCTGGTCAATGCCAAGCTTCTCAATCTCTTTAATCTTTTTAAAAACTTCTTCATAGGTTCCTGAAAGGGTAAAGTTTTCAAGAAGAAAATCCTTATGCTCTTTAAGAGCTTTGAAATTATTTCTTATAACTTTTTTTCTTACTTCAAAGGCCTCCTCATAGATTCCATGTTCTTCCAGAAAGGTCTGATTGGCACCGGCTGCCACAACACCTGCTGCATAGAGCAGTTCACTCTCATTTTTACTGTCAGGTAAAATTAGTGCAGGTGCTATGGCAACAGTATAAACTCTCTTCTTTCTGTGTTTTAAAGCCCACTTTAAATATTCTGGATTGATATAGTTGAGTATTATGCCTTCTGCCCTGACACTTGCAAGCTCTATCAATTTCGGACCAGAAGCTCCTATGTATACAGGTACGGTTCCCTTTATTTTTGAAATACAGTACTCCAGCCTTTTCATTACAGGCTTTGTCGCTATACACTCAACTCTGAGACCATGAACATCTCCGGGTGCAATTCCTGCTATGAAGCGCTCTCCATATATTTCCTTCAGTGTAAGAAAGGCTTTGGTTATATGAAAGCACCTGTTTCCAAGGGCTGATATTATTCCTGTGCCCATGGTTACCTTATATGTGGCCGATGTAAGAGCGGTAAGAATAGGAAAAGGATGGATTAGTGCTCTGCTCTCACCCACCCAGATATGGCTGAAACCCAGCTTTTCGGCTTCGGCTGCTCTTCTCCCTGCTTTCTCTATTTCAAGGTCGCCATTGAAATTAATGCTGAAGTCCATTTTACCACCCTGAAAGATTCATATCTCCGGTTATAGGGGAGATTACAAACTCCTGAAACCCCTCTTTTGCGAGATATTCGAAATCGTCTTTAATATCAGCAATATTCCCGGTAATACAGTATTCGTCTAAAGCCTTTCTGCTAACCAGTTTTGAAGCCTTATCATAGCTGCTCCTCTCCAGAGCCTTTCTTATTTTTATAGCCTCTTCAGCCAGACCTGTGCTTTTCAGTATGTATTCTGGAGTGCTAACCAGCATTGTGGCAACAATTACTCTTGCCCTTTTACTGTTCTCAAAAGCCACAGGATTCCACAGTACTTTTTTTATCTCATCAAAACGTTTACCATGCGTTTCTGCTGATTTTCTCACAATTTTAAGAGCCTCTTTAAGATAACTTCTCGGTGCAGAAAATATAACTCCATCTGCAACCTCGCCGGCAAGGGCAAGGAGTTCTCTTCCTCTCACCCCAAAGTAAATTTCAGGAACTTTCACACTTTTTATTCTTAAACTATAGCCTCTGAGGCAGGCTTTTCTTCCTTCATAACTTACTCTCTCACCTCTGAAAATAGCTCTTATAACCTCGGCAGTTTCTCTGAGCACTTCGCTGGCTTTGTCCGGAGCCTCTCCTGTGAGCGTCTCAACTTCTGTTATACCCCCTGCACCTATACCCAGAGTAAATTTATTGTTAGTTATGAGCTGAAGCCCTGCCGAGCCACTGGCTATCAAAACAAGGCTTCTCACATATGGGCTGAGTATGCCAGAAGCTACTGGAAGCCTGGACTCATTTGCAAAAATAGAAAGGTATGTGAATATCTCCCTTGATAGTATGTCTTCACCCACAAAAACCCTTGAAAAATCCTTTTCTTCAGCTATTCTTAGCAGCTTTATCGAATGTTTCAGGGGCATGCTTGTTGTAACTCCAAGAGAGAATTCCATAGATGTTCTTAAAGCTCTATCGTTATAAAATTTAAATATATATCCAGCTTCTGGCTTTTATTTGTCAGCCACACCTATCAGAATGTGTGCAAGGTCTATTATCTTTTTAGCAGCTGTGGTAGTGGGATACTTCAAAATCAGAGGCTCTCCCATAGCCAGAGAAGTTTCAACCTTTTCTTCATAGGGTATCTCCTCAAGAACTTTTGAATTGAGAGCAAACTCTATATTTTCATTTGTGAGATACTTCTTCTGTGCTGTATTGTTTACAACAACACCAAGAATTTTACTACCAAGCTTCTTTGATATATTTTTGGCACGCATACCATCCACAACACTTAGAATATTGGGTGTTACAACAACAAGAGCATTTTCCTGGGACTGGAAGGGTGCAAGAATCGTGTCGCAGCCTGAAGGAGAATCAATCACTATCACATCATATTCGTCAACAAGCTTTTTAATAATATCATTGAATTTTTCTGTATCTATATCACTCTCACTCAAAGATTGAAATTCAATATTTCCATAAATTACATCAATACCTTCATATTTTGATATAACCTCGTCCAATTCCTTCTTTCCGGCCAGATAATGATGAATTGTGGCTTCAGAAGAATCAATATTCATAGCCAGTCCCACATTGGGCTGCTCAATATTTCCATCAATTAAAAGGACTTTTTTTCCCAGAGTTGCTATAGCAAAGGCGAGATTTACAGAAATAAAGGTTCTTCCTACACCTCCCTTTCTTGAGATTATAGTCAAACTCGTTCCCATATCAAACATCTTCTTCATGAATATATATTAAATTTTCCTTTGTATCCGTAAATTAATTTGAGTATTATCTGAATTTTATTTTCTGTTCTGCAATAACCGTACTTCCTCTGGGTATATCTCTGTAAACTATCACCCCGGGCCCTATTTTTGAGCCTGAGCCTATCTTTCTTCCAGAGTTTATCATAACATTCAGACCAAGTTTAACATTATCTCCAATTATAGCTCCGAATTTTCTTCTGCCAGTATCTACGAGTTTTCCCTTAATATCTACTTTGACATTTGAATTATCAAGCCTTAGATTTCCTATTTTGGCACCTGCCCCGAAGTTGCAATCCCTTCCGACAATACTGTCGCCAAGATAACTCAAGTGTGGCACATTAGTTTTATCCATGATAATTGTATTTTTTATTTCTGTACTCATACCTATTCTGCACCTTTTCCCTACTGTTGCAAAACTCCTCAGGTATGTATTTGGACCGACAGAACTTTCCTCGCCAATATAAACTGGCCCTTCAATGTAGCTACCTGATTTTATTACAGCCCCTTCTTCGAGGATAAGCTTTCCATTAATTGTAACATTTTCCTCCACTCTGCCTGTAATTTTCCCCTCAGCCTTATCAAGAAGCTCTGCATTGGCCTCAAGATAACTCCATGGTGAACCTATATCAAAAAAGTTTTCAATCTCAACTGCTGTAACATCACCACTCTCCATCAAAATTTTTATACTGTCGGTTATTTCATATTCGCCTCTCTGTGAAAGTCCTGTTTTCTCTATGGCACTGTAAATTTCGGTTGAGAAGGCATAAATACCAGTGCTTATCAGGTTGCTTTCTGGCTTTTCAGGTTTTTCCTGCAGGTTCTTCACAATATTTTTATCAACTTCGACTACACCATAAAGTTCAGGGTTTTTTGATAATTTCACTGCTATTGTGGCATTGCCTGAGTGAGCTTTCATTATTTTTTTAATATCACTGCTAAGAACAAGAGTATCGCCATTGAGAACAAGAAAGTCTTCAGTGAAGTTGCTTTTTACAATTGCATGTGCAGTACCAAGAAGTTCTTTCTGTTCAAGATAGGTTATTTCAAGTCCAATTGCAGAGCCGTTACCAAAATAACTTTTTATATCATCTCCACAGTAACCAACAAGAATAGAAACTTCTCTGATGCCGGCCCTTTTAACTTCTATGAGAAGGTGCTCTAGTAAAGGTTTACCGACAAGAGGGAGCATCACCTTTGGTTGAGTTTCAGTAAGAGGTTCAAGTCTTTTCCCCTGTCCGGCTGCAAGAATTAAAGCCTTCATGTCTATGCCCCGAACTTATGGCTTTTGTTTATTAAATCCAGAATGATGGGCATTATATCCTTTGCCCTTATTCTACCTAGTCCACCCAGTGTGGTGCTCCTCTCGTCAAATTTCTCAACGCTGTCACTTCTAACCTCTGGCCCAGCTATGAGCACAGGTACAGTATCGCCCGTATGTTCTCCAACACTGCAGGGTGTTGAATGGTCTGGGAGAACAACAAGATAGTTCTCCCTGACAAATTCCAGAAGTCTATCCATAGACCTGTCAAGCTTTTCAATAACTCTAATCTTTTCCTCAGGTTTATTATCATGCCCAGCCTCATCTGCTTCTTTGATATTTATAAGCACAAGGTCTCTGGTATTCAGAGCATCAATTGCCTGAGATATTCTTGCTGAGTAGTCAGCTTCTGCCTCAATCATATCAAAACCTGCCAGCTTTGTTATACCCTTTATTATCGCTGTGGTTGCTATACAGGCAGCATTGAGATTGTATTTTTCCTTAAAGCTTCTGAGTTCGGGGGTAATACCTCCCCCTCTTACCAGAAGAAAATTAGCAGGTAGTTCTCTATTTTTATTGATAGGATGTTCTTTGAGCACTTTATGTGCCTTTATGGAGAAGTCCCATAGAAGCTCTGCAGTTTTCTCTGCTTCCTTTTTTAAAGCTTCGGGCTTTTTAACTTCGACTCCAGATTCGTGGGGGTCTGTATCACTGACCTCACTGCTAAGACCCTTTCCTTTAAGAACAAGTGCAGCCCTGTATTTGATGGATTTAAATTCATAGTCAACTTCAAGTTTAACCTTTTCTGTTATTGCCTTTTCCAGCTCCTCTGTATTCTCAATTCTTCCTGCTCTTCTGTCCTTTACTATGAGATTGTTATCAACAGTTGCAAAGTTACATCTGAAGGCAACATCTCCTCCAGTTAGTTCAATACCCATGCCAGAAGCTTCGAAAGGACCTCTACCAGTGTAAACCTTGAAAGGGTCATAACCAAGAATAGCAAGATGAGATGTATCACTTCCTGCTCTTATTCCAGGAGAAATGGGGTCTAAAATCCCTGTTATTCCCTTTTCTGCCAGAGCATTCAGATTATTCCTGTCAGAAGCTTCCAGTGGTGTTTTATAGTTGAGAGCTTTAACAGGCCTATCAGCCAGACCATCTATTACAAGTATAATAGCCTTCATATTCATGCCTCATCCTTATGTATGTTGGGATAAATATAAAAATTATGAGTCCCAAAGCTATGCTTGCATGTTAGCGGTTGAGCTTAGAGATATCACAAAAAGTTATGGCTGGCTTGAAGTCCTGAAGAATATCAGCCTGCAGATTGACCAGAAAGAATGTTTTGCTCTTCTTGGTCCAAATGGTGCAGGAAAGACAACACTTATTAAAGTAATTTCAACTCTCATAAGGCCAGATGACGGCAATGTTTTTATTAATGGAGTGGATGCTACGGAGGAACCTTCAAAGGTTAAGCATATGTTTGGTCTTGTTTCTCACCACAGCTATTTATATGAAGAGCTCACCGCCAGAGAAAATCTTGAATTTTATGCAGATATTTATGATACAGGAAAAGAAAGAATAGATTCTCTCCTCAGGGAGGTTAATCTTATAAACAGGGATGACAGCCTTGTGTCAACCTTTTCAAGAGGTATGAGCCAGAGATTGAGTATTGCAAGAGCCTTGCTCCATGACCCTGAGATTCTTATTCTCGATGAACCCACAACAGGTTTAGATATGAATTCTAAAAGATGGTTCTTCAGAATGATAAAACAGAAAAATAATGAGGGAAAAACCATAATTCTCACAACTCACAGTATTGAAGAAGCTGCTCTTCTATGCTCAAGGGCAGGAATCATTATGCAGGGTAGGTTAATAAGCATAAAGAATATGGATGAGGGTATGGAGGAGGAGTACTTCAGAATTACAGGTGAAGAAGATGAGAATTAATTCAGTATTTACTATTGCAAAGAAAGACCTGAAAGCTGAATTTAGAACAAAGCATACTCTAAACTTTATGTTCCTCTTTTCTTTCCTGTCTATAATAATATTCTCAAGGGTTATGCAGGACTATAAGTATACCAATGCCGGACTGGC
This sequence comes from archaeon BMS3Bbin15, assembly GCA_002897955.1. Taxonomy (NCBI): domain Archaea; species archaeon BMS3Bbin15. Next base: position 25,014 of record BDTY01000114.1, on the reverse strand, counting down.
AGTGGCGCCAGGTCTTCTCTGGCTTGTTTTTATATACACGGGGCTTCTGGGTATAGGTAGAGCTTTTATAAAAGAGAAGGAACTTGGCACACTGGATGGATTGAGGCTGACACCTCTCACCAGTACAGATATTCTTGTGGGAAAGGCTCTGTACAATTTTGTTATTATTCTGATAATTCAGACACTAATCTTCCCTCTTTTTATAGTTTTCTTTGACTATCCCATGAAAGGGAGTTTTGCTCTTGCCTATGGTGTTCTTACACTGGGAAATCTTAGCTTTGTGGTGGTTGGTTCCTCTCTTTCCAGTCTTGTGTTAAATGCAAAAGCCAAGGAACTGCTTCTCCCCATATTAATTCTACCTGTGGTCTTCCCTCTTGTTATAATTTCAATATCTGCTCTGAGCAAGGTGATGCTCTATGGAGCAGGAATTATAAATATATTTGGAGAGATTAAAATTCTTGTTGGCTATGTTGTAATTATGAGTATTATTGCTCTCTTAACATTTGAATTTGCTCTTGAGGATTGATGAAATGAAAAAGTTTATAGCAAGCCTGGGGGTGGCTCTGGTTTTGTTTGTCTATGGTGCCTATAATGCTCTGATTGTCTTTGGTAAAATTTCTTCACCAGGCAATGTTGCTATGCAGGAAGTTTATCGTAATGTCTTTTTTCACGTCCCTATAAACGTGGCTGCCTATCTTGCATTCACAATAACCCTTGGCATGAGTATCCTATACCTCAAAACAAGAAATTTAAAATATGACATTATAGCTGAAAAAGCAACTAAACTCGGGATGTTATATATCACCTTCACACTGTTAACAGGCTCTGTGTGGGCAAAGGCTGCCTGGAATTCCTACTGGAACTGGGACCCGAGGGAAACATCTGCTTTAATTATGTGGTTTGTTTATGCTGTTTATTTTGCTTTCAGAGGGTCTATTGATGAGGATTCAGCAAGAGCACGGCTCAGCGCGGTATATGGTATATTTGGTTACGCTTCAGCAATTTTCACTGTACTTTCAACAAGGATATTTGTTTCCCTTCATCCTGCAAGCTTCACTCTGAGTCTTCCAGCTCCCATGCAGATGGTTATGGGGCTGATGATAACAGCTTCAGTTATTGTTTTTATCAACCTTCTATATATTGAAGTTAAATTTGCCAGTATGAAAAAGAGGTTTGAAAGGATTAAAGCCAAGGAGGTTTAATATGCAAATTTATTATCAGAGTATATTTTTTGTGGCAACTGCAGTATGGATTGCTCTTGTGGTGTATATAGCCTATCTACATAAAAAAATAGCAGATTTGGAGAAAAATATGAAGAGGTTAACTCAGGAGAAATGAAATATGAATAGCAAAAAGAAGGCAAAATATATTGCTGGGATTATTCTGATAATTGTTTTTTTATTGATAATCTTCAGCACAACTTCTGGAAGCGACTCGAATTTTATAAATCCATATAAAAGTGTAAGCGATATTGCAAAAAGTCCTGCTATGTATACCAACAAACCTGTTCAGGTTTATGGTAATGTTGTAGATGGTACGGTTACCTGGGCCCCAAATAATCTCAATTTTACTATGGCTGGTGGTAACAGTTCTATTGACGTGGTTTACTACGGTGTGATTCCATCTACTTTTCCTCTTGGCAAGCAAGACAATAAAGCAAAGATTAATGTTATAGCTATAGGAACTTTTGATGGCAAAAAGGTGATAGCAGATAAACTCCTTGTAAAATGTCCGTCAAAGTACAAGGCTAATTTAAAAGTTAGTTTCTGAAGAAGAATCTGAATTTATTAATGGATGTGGATATAATATGATATTTAGTGTGAATTTGGGAGATATTCTGCTTCTTGTTACCCTTGCTATTGCTATTTTTCTGTTATTTGCCAGTATGATGAGAGAGAGGGGAAACTACCTTTTTATTAAATATATCTCGCTTTCCATAAGAGTTATTACAGTACTGATTCTTGGTATCACGGTATATTTGACATATCTTTTTGTAAAGTCAGACTTTACAAATATGTATGTATACGAATACAGCAGCAGGACCCTTCCACTCTATTATAAAATTGCAGGTGTGTGGGCCGGTCAGAGTGGTACATTTTTATTATGGGCACTTCTGATATTTATTGCAATTTTCTGGCTTAATGAAAAGTTCGATATAACGAACGGTCTTGTAAACCGTACTCTTATAGTTTCGAATTTTGTTGGAATATTTTTCCTTATAATGACAATTCTTGTTTCTCCTTTCAGAAGTATATATGACATTTACCCTAACCTTCCAAAAACTTATATCCCACCAGATGGGAATGGTTTGAATCCATTGCTCCGTGAGCCCTTGATGGCCATTCACCCCCCTATAATATTTATAGGTTATGCTGCTGCTACTATTCCCTTTGCGCTGGCTATTGCCTACCTGTGGAAGCGTGACAATAACTGGATAAAACTTGCAATACCATGGAACAGATTTGCATGGTTATTTCTGACTCTTGGTATAGCTATTGGTGGTTACTGGAGCTACAAGGTTCTTGGCTGGGGAGGTTTCTGGCAATGGGGCCCTGTTGAAACCGCTTCTCTGATGCCATGGCTTATTGTAACTGCCTTTATTCACGCATCTGTGAGGAATGTAAGAAAGGGTGAGTTTCATGTTCTTACCATTGCTCTGGCAGCTATATCCTTCTGCTTTGTTGTTTATGCCACCTTTATAACAAGAAGTGGCCTATGGGAATCAGTGCATGCCTTTGGAAAAACCACAACTGGGCCATATCTTGCCATGCTTCTTCTCAATGCACCTATCGTATCTCTGATACTGGGTATAGATTATATAAAAAATAAAGGGGTTGAGGCTTCAAGAAGTGCAAAGGCTCTTGTTATAGCTTTCATATCCTCTCAGATAGTAGTTGCACTGGCAATGGCTATTGTTTTCAGCAGCTTTTCTCTTCCGAAGCTTGATGACATTGCCGCTATTATTATAATTACAGTTGCTTTATTTATAATACTCAGGAGCAAATTCCATAGTAGCGAAAAGAAGGTAATAGATGTGGTGGAAGATAGTGATGACAGGCTATTTACAGTATCGAATCTATTTTACAGTGCTATAATTCTCCTTCTTATACTGGCTTTCATTTCTTTCTGGGGCATTACCCGTCCCTTTATCACTCAATATCTTACAGGGCAGAAGATGAAGGTTGGAATGGATTTCTTCAATGACTGGAGTTTCCCCTTTGCTGTACTCCTTCTGAGTGCAATAGTTCTCTGCATGGGCTACGGTTTTATGAAGAAGAATGACCTTCTTGTTGCAGTGGGTGGTTCTGGAGTACTTGGAGTTATTGCCTACTTTGTGCATATCACCCCGAATCCATTTGTTAATTTCATTCTACCTTTTATAGCTCTTTCCTTTTTAGTTTCTCTCTATAGAATTACAGTAACACTGCTTGGCAGGGGAAATAGAAAGGCAAAGATAGTGAGAGCAAGTACATATATGATACATGCCGGCGTGGCTCTTATTATTCTGGGGGCTGTGGTGAGTACCACCATGGGGACACAGGAAAATATTGCTTTTAAATTTATACCTGGACATGGAGTTGTGAAGGAAATTAAAGATGTTGGAGGAGGTTATGGTGTAAGTGTGACTAATTTAGAGGTATATAGAAATTTAAAGGGATATATTGTAACCGAGATTGATGTAAGTGTATACAAAAACGGGAAATTTATTGGTATGGGAGCAGCAAAAAGTATAGATAACCTTCAGTATGGCAGGGTAACAAGGGTGTATATCAACAAAAACCTTGACAATGATGTGTATATCATATTCCAAGGGATACAGTATGAACCTGGGGAGATAGTTATTCCAGTTACAGTCAAACTTAAACCTCTTATAAATATTTTATGGGCGGGTATAGTAATGTTAAGTGCAGGTATAATTCCGGCTATGATATCTGGTGGATTCAGTGTTGAAGAACTTAAAAGAAGAAAGATAAAAAAGATAGAGTGATACAGTCTACTGAAAATATTCATTCATGGGCAAATACAGGGTCTTAAAAACGCAGGAATTCGACAGGAAACATTAAATATTTGGAGGATGGGTTTTAAGACCCTTACCCTCTTAACTCTGCTCTGGGGTGAAGCGAACCATCCCATCCAGGAATATTCCAGCCAAGAGTTTTTAAAAAGAGATTAAAGGTTGAGAAGCTCTCTCCCTCTATCTATTGATATGCTGAAAGGCCCCGGAATTTTCATTCCTGCCTTTCTGAGCGCTTTTACAGCAGCCCAATAATTATTTCGGTTTACATTTATTGTTACTACTTTTTGATTTCTCTTTACATGGGCTGCGAGACCCACATTCTTGCCAAAGGACCCTCTCATTCCATCACTGACTCTGTCTGCACCTGCTCCCGTTGCCTGTTTATTCTCTCTCAGAACCACATGGGGAAATACTCTGAACTTGAGATAGAAGCCACTTCTTCCAGCTATCTTGGTCATATACTTGTTAGCAGCTATTCTGGCAGCTTCCAGAGCGTTATGTGTTATCTGGACCTCCTCCTTTGTATGAAGAGATAATGAGATTTCAAATTTGTCAGGATTAATTATATCGCCCATATCAAAAATTGTAATCTTTGGATTGGGAACACCTTTCATATATTCCTTCCTTGTGAAAAGCCTCTTCTTAGCTACTCTGTAAACTTTACCTGGTTTAGTTTTTGCCATTATCTGAACCTCCTGAGAAAACAGTAAGTAATAGATTTCCCTCTATATACCGTATTAAAAGATATTGAAAATCTCATCTGCTGATATTAATCTGTCATAAATTTTATATCTAAAGTATTTCAATAATCTAAAAGCTCGGGTGTTTATTATGCTGAACGAAAATGCCTTTAAAATAGTTGAGAAAATGATTTCCAGGAGTGAAGAGCTTGAAATTATTTACAGAAAGGATGAAGCCAATATAATAGATGCTGGTATTAAGGCTGAAGGTAGCCTTGAAGCAGGAAGGCTTCTTGCCGAGATATGTATGGGTGGTCTGGGCAGTGTTGAAATATCTCTGAAGGATTACTCAGGCATACTCCTCCCTGAAGTTGTTGTGAGCACAGATAAACCCGCTCTTGCAACCCTTGCCTCTCAGAAGGCTGGCTGGAATTTAAAAGCTGGAAACTTCTTTTCTCTGGGTTCGGGTCCTGCAAGAGCTCTTGCAAGAAAACCAAAAAAGCTCTATGAAAAGCTGGACTACAGAGAGAGTTATGACAGAGCAGTTATCGTGCTTGAAACATCTCAATATCCACCCCGAGAGATTGTAAGGCTAATTGCAGAGAGCTGCAGCGTGACTCCTGAGAATGTTTATATTATTGTTGCAAAAACTTCTTCAATAGCTGGAACTGTTCAGATATCTGCAAGAGTTGTTGAAACTGCTCTTTACAAGCTTGACCATATGGGAGTAGATACAAGAAAGATAAAATTTGCTATTGGCAGGGCGCCTGTTGCCGCTGTGGTTAGCGGTGAGGGTGAAATGATGGGAATAACCAATGATATGATAATCTATGGCGGCGAGGTGTTTCTTGCCAGTGAAGTTGATTTTGATATTAATGAAGTTCCGAGCAGTGCTTCTCCATCCTTTGGAAAACCATTTGCGGATATTTTCAGGGAAGCTGATTATGATTTCTATAAAATAAATCAAGCAATTTTTGCGCCTGCCAGAGTTGCGGTTAACTTTATGAATTCAAAAAAGCTTGAAACTGCTGGAGAAGTTGCTTTCAATGTAATAAGAAAGAGTTTGAAGGTTGAGAAATGAAGAAGGTTTATCTTGTGGGCGGAGGCCCAGGCGACCCGGAACTTATAACCATAAGGGGAATGAAGCTTTTGAGTCAGGCTGATGTGGTTATATATGACAGGCTGATAAGCAGAAAGCTTCTAAAATATACAGAGCCTGGGGCAGAGTTAATATATGTTGGAAAGAGTTCTGGCAGACATGCCATGACACAGGAAGAGATAAATCAGCTTCTTGTGGAGAAGGCTGGAGAGAACAGGGTTGTTGTACGCCTCAAGGGTGGAGACCCCTTTATATTCGGCAGAGGTGCAGAGGAAATTTCTGCTCTGGTTGAAGCGGGAATAGAGTTTGAGGTTGTGCCAGGTGTTACCTCTGCTATTTCAGTACCTGAGCTTTCCTGTATACCTCTAACTCACAGGGAGCTATCCTCCAGTATAACTCTTGTTACAGGGCACTTTGCTCCGGGAAATGAGAACAGAGTTGACTTCTCGGCTCTCATGGCTGATACTCTGGTGATTTTAATGGGGGTGAACAATCTTCCAGAGATTGTTCCTCAACTTTTAAAGACAAGGAATGAAAATACACCGGTTGCAATAATAGAGAAAGGTACGACTGAGGAGCAGCGCATAATTCTCGGTAATCTTGGCAATATAGTTGAGAAAGCAAAGGATTCTGAAGTAAAACCTCCTGCCGTGACTGTCGTTGGCGAGGTTGTGAATCTCAGAGAGATTTTCAGAAGAGGAAGTAAAAAATGCTAGCTCTTGTAGTTGCGGGCACCAGACCAGAGGTTATCAAGCTATCTCCTGTGATGAGGGCCTTTGAAGACTCTGAAATAAATTATATATTTGTGGCCACGGGACAGCATTATAGTTTCAGGCTCTTCCAGAAATTTATAGAAGAGCTGAAGTTTCCAGAACCTGATTACAATCTTGATATTGGCTCTGGTTCTCAGGCATATCAGACTGCTCGAGCTATTGAAGGACTTGAAAAAATTATATCTCAGGCAGGCCCGGATGTTATTGTTGCCCAGGGAGATACAAATGCTGTACTCAGCGTGGCACTTGCCTCTTCAAAGCTGAATATACCCTTTGCCCATATTGAAGCAGGGTTGAGAAGTTTTGATACGACAATGCCTGAAGAGGTGAATAGAGTTGTGGCGGACCATCTGGCTGATATTCTATTTGTCCCTACTGAACGTTCTGGTCTCAACCTTCTTCATGAAGGAATTTCAAGAGAAAAAATTTTTATCACAGGTAATACTGTTGTTGATGCTACTCTCCAGAATATCGAGCTTGCTGAGAATAAGGCAGAGGTTGATATTCCTCCAAGATATTTTCTTTTAACACTTCATAGAGCTGAAAATGTCGACTCGGAGAGAAGAATCAGAAATATTCTTGAAGCTCTTGAGGAGCTGGATGAAGAGATTATTTTCCCGGTACATCCCAGAACTGTGCAGAGGATTGAAAGCTTTAATCTTGCTGAAAATCTTCATAATATTAAACAGATAAAACCTCTTGGCTATCTTGATTTCCTTTTTGTTCTTAAAAATGCCAGAGCGGTTTTTACTGATTCGGGAGGTGTACAGGAAGAAGCTCTAACTCTGGGTGTGCCCTGTATAACATTAAGAACCTCCACAGAAAGGCCTGAAACTCTGGAGGCTGGTGTTAATTTTCTTGCTGGAGTTGATAGAGAAGGAATACTGAAGGCTGCTGATAAGGCACTGTCAGGAATCAGCTTCAATTCAAAAAATCCTCTGGGTGACGGACAGGCTGGAAAAAGAATTGTGGAGACCCTCCTCAAGCTCGAGGCAGAGGGCAGACTGGATATAAAAAAGCCTGAGAGAAAGATTGGTGAAGAGAGGAGAAGATTTATGAGAGTAGGTAGTGAGCTTAAGGGAAAAAAGATTTCTAAATCCAAACTGGAGATTCAGAGAGTTATTCAAAGTGGGAGAGAGTTATTTCCCAGTGAAAATCTTATTTTAGAACAGGATATGCTGATTGAAATTATAGAGAGGAAATTTTATTGAGAATCTCCTTTTCGCTCTTTATTCCCATAAAGCTGGAAGCAACTTTGTCACCCTTCACAAGGACAAGCATTGGCACTCCAAGCACCCTGTAAGCTTTTGCAACGTCTTTTTCCTTTGATGCGTCAACTTTGACAACTTTATACCTCTTTTTCAGCTTATTTATTGTGGGTTCCATTCTTTTACAGGCACCGCAACTTGGTGTGGAGAAGTATATCATGAAGAAGTCTCCCTTATTTTTTGCTTCTTCAATTTCTTTATTGGCTGGAGGAATCTCTTCCCCCTTTCTTACACCATAGAGCCTGGGTAATATTTTTGATACAACAAGGAATGCAACCGCAAAGGCTATAAGAAAGTTGATAATTTCCATATTAGTACTCAAGGTTTTTAGCAAGAGAAAAATTTTAGGTAAAGCTTTATTTATGCCATATGTAAATATAACAACAATGAAAATTGTGGGTATGATTTTTGGCGAAGTGGGTTCTGGAGACTTTAACTTTATTGTAGCCAGGGATGCCAGACTTCAGAGGGGTGAGTATGTAAAGGTGAAGCATGAGCTCTATGGCTGGGTCCTTGCCAAGGTGAGAGAAATTAAAAGGTACAATGAAACATACTCTTTAAATGCTATTACAGGCGTAAGTATTCCGAAGGCTGGGGTGGAGGAGCGTATAATTGCGAGTGCAAGAGTAATAGGTTATATTGATGAGAGAGAAATATTAAAAACTCCTAAAATGCCCTTCAAACCTGGAGAAAAAGTTTATGAAGCTGATGCTGGAATTATAAAGAGAACTCTTAAGCTTGGCAATACATCTGGAATTTATCTTGGTATACTCGATGGCCACGAAACAAATATACCAGTATATCTGAACCCAAACAAGCTTGTTCAGAAGCATGTGTCTGTACTTGCAAAAACAGGTGCTGGTAAGAGCTACACTGTGGGTGTGCTTATAGAGGAGTTGATTGAGAATAATGTGCCTGTTGTGATTATAGACCCGCATGGAGAATATTCTTCTCTGAAGAACCCAAACGATATTCCAAAGGAACTCAATTTAATGGAGCGCTTTGGTATTAAACCAAAAGCATATAAAAATATTGTGGAATATTCAACTCAGATGAATATCAACCCTCAGTGCGATAAGAAGCTCACCCTTGACATAACAAGAATGAACTACGGCAATTTTCTTGATATTCTTCCCATAAAGCTCAGTAACGTCCAGGAAGGGCTTCTCTATCAGGCTCTGAATGTTGTTAAGAGTTATGGCAGGTATACTCTGGAGGATATAATCAGAGTTCTTGATGAGGATGACAGCAAGTCAAAGTACAGGCTTATAACAAATCTCGAAATACTCAGGGACAGCAAGATATTTGAAGGTAAGCCTGTAAAAACTTCAGAGCTTGTAAGGAAGGGTATAGTGTCTATTATAAATCTCAGAGGTGTTGCCCCTGAAATTCAGGATATTATTGTATCAAGGGTATCTACTGAAGTATTCGAGGACAGAAAGCTGGGAAAAATCCCTCCTCTTTTCTTTCTGGTTGAAGAAGCTCATAATTTTGCTCCAGAACGCGGCTTTGGCAGCATGTCATCGACAAAAGTATTCAGGACAATAGCAAGTGAGGGAAGGAAATTCGGCCTGGGTTTATGTGTTGTTACCCAGCGTCCAGCAAGAATAGATAAGTCTGTTCTGAGCCAGTGCAATACCCAGATTATTTTAAAGGTTACAAACCCCAACGATATGCGTGCCATATCTCAGAGTATAGAGAGCTTTACTCCAGAGCTGGAGGATGAAATAAAGCAGCTTGAACCTGGAAAGGCTTTAATTGTGGGCGAGGCTGTCGAACAGCCAATTTTTGTTGAGGTCAGGGTCAAACGTACAAAGCATGGCGGAGGGAGTATAGACCTTGTGAGGAAGACGAAAAAGAAAGATAAGGCAAAGGGAGGCCTTGAGGGGCTGCTGAAAAAGCTATTTTCAAGGTATTAATCTTACCTCACGTACATGTTATTACACATATTTGACCTCTTGTCTTCTGAATCACAACATGCCCTGCAGAACTCCCTCTGCTCTATTTGGCAGGCTCCACGTTTAATAAAAACATAAAAATCTATTTTTTATTAGACTCTTTCTTCTTCTGTTTCTCCTCCTTTTCTCTCTTCTCCCTTTCCTTCTCAGCTTTAATTGATCTGTCAGCCATCCATTTTGCAATTTTATCTATTCTGGAGAGCTTCATTTCTTCCTTTTCTTTTTCTTCCAGAGGTATATCTTTAACCTCGGCGCTGCTGTTTCCTATTCCAGAAGTATTACCAACACCTACAATTATAACCGCTTTATCCTCAGGTGTCTCGGCTATAGCCTCCTCGATTAGCCTCGTAGCTTCGGGGAGAGCACTGTAAACCTCTTTAATCATGGGCATTATAGCCTCCTCGATACTCACCCTTATTCCAATTGCTTCAAGAGGTATCCCCAGCTTAACAGAAGTTTCCTCAATTCTCGCCTTCTCTGGCCCCGGGTCACCTATAGCAGCACCTATACCCTCACTTACCTTCCCTGTGGGCTCACCTTCCATTTTCAAGGCTGCATCTACAGTAATAATCTTGCCAATATTGTTCTTCTCTGCAAGCTTCTCGACACCGAGACCAATTTTTCCAAGATTGGCTCCAGGACCTTTTGCCTTAACAACTATGACATCATGTCCTTTAATATTCTCAAAGCTTGCAACAACATCTCTGGCAACCTCCTGAACAGGGCTTTCCATCATACTTGCTGCAACAAGAGAACCAATACCGTCTCCAATGGGTTTTCCTTCAGCTATACCTTTAATCCCATCAGCCTGAGCCGTGGCAATTTTTTTGATAATCGGTATATTCATCTGCAATACCATAGCAAGCTGGAAATTGTTTGTCTTTTTAATAAATTCGACATAATGTCTTACAAGCTTTGCCATAGAATTTAATCCGACGCCTCCCTTTATGAGAGATGTTACAGTGGCAAGAGTATTTTCATCGCATCCGGGAGCGATTTTCATGGCTGTTGCTTTGAACTTATCTTCAGAAAGGTCCAGAAAATGCTCAAGTTTTTTTAGAATACCATAAGGGTCAAGGTTAACGGGAGGAATAAGAAAAAAGTCAAAGCTCTTTCTGATTATATTTTTTATCTCATTTACTGTTCCACCTTTACCGTAGGTATTAACAATAATATTCTCGGCATCTTTTGTATACCCCTCTATAGTTTCAGCAACACTCTCCATCTCACCCACCATTTTGAAGAAGCTATATCTGAAGTATACAATAATAAGTCCGAAGAAGAGAATTGACATAATAATCTGCGCGGCAGTTCCAAATTGACCAAACATGAATTTCTATTAGAAGTTACTCTTTATTAAATATTACTATGAAAGTCTCATTAAAGGCTGTAATATATCCAACTGAAAACTCTGAAAAGGTGAGTGAGGCTGTAAAAAATATTTTTCCTGACCTCAGGCTTGAAGTGGAGAAAAGGGAAGGATACAGCATTATAAAGGGGAAAGCTGAAGAAAGAAAGGCTCTTGAAAAGCTTTATAAAATGCTTAGAAAGGAAAAAATACTTGATACCGCAAGAAATACGCTTATGAAAGTAAAGCAGGAAGACAAAGTTTTTTTCCTAATAAACAAGCAGGCTGCCTATGTTGGCAGGCTGAATCTTTCGGCTGAGTCTCCCCTGGGAGCAATCGAAGTTGAAATTGAAGATGGAAATATCGATGCATTTATTGACTGGCTTGCTCCAGAAACCTTCGAAGGTAGAGAAAAATGAAACTGGCTGTTTCTTCCCTGGCTTATATGAAGAGGCCTTATACAGAGTTTATAATCCTTGCAGAAAAGATGGATTTTGAATCAGTTGAACTTATACTTGATGGCCATCATATAAAAGAAAACTTCGGAAAACTGGGAGAGGTTATTGATAGCTACTCTCTCGATATGAGTATACATGCACCTTTCTCTGACCTGAATATTGCAAGCCTTAATACAAGAATAAGAAGTGATAGTCTTGAACAGATTAAAAGTGCAATGGAGGTGGCAGTGGATTTCGAGGCGGATACATTTACATTTCACCCTGGTAGATTATCACCCTACAGCGTTCTGTATGAAGATAAAGCATGGGATATGAATGTTGAGAGCATAAAGTATCTCTATTCAGAAGCTATGAATATGGATTTGAATATATGTATAGAAAACATGCCTGAAGGTTATGGGGCTATGCTGAGTTCGCCTGAAGATGTGGAGAGACTTATCGACTCGCTTGGAGATATCAGTTTCACTTTTGACATAGGCCATGCCTGCACCGGGGAAGGAGCTATTAAAATGATAAAAACCATGGGAAAAAATATAAAAAATATACATATTCATGACAATTGCGGAGAAATGGATGAACATCTTGCAGTTGGTGATGGTAAAATAAATTTCAGGAGTATTTTCTCAAATCTTAATATGTACAGAGGTAATTTTGTCATAGAGGTTCATAAGGAAGAAGATGTACTCAGAAGTAAAGAAAAAATTTACAAGTTAACTGGGGCATGACTCTACAATATGATGGGTGGACTCATAGAATGCATCATATCGTTTTTGATATTTCTTTAGCATACAACTATCTATTTTTATACATCTAACGTTTAAATCGCGGCGCGGCTTTTTGCGTCCGCTAAATTTATTTGTTATCTATATTATTTAGTTTCCGCTTCTCGCTCATCAAACACTTCTTTTGCTGCAAAAAGACCATTTAAAGCAGCAGGAAAACCTGCATAAACAGCCATTTGTATCATAATCTCTATTATTTCTTGTTGTGTACATCCTACATTCAATGCACCATGTAAATGAACTTTTAATTGAGGACTTGCGGTTCCCATAGCTGTCAAAGCGGCTACTGTAGCAATTTCTCTGGACTTCAAGTCTAAGCCATCTCTGCTGTATACATCGCCGAATGGAAATTCAATCAATAAATCCGCAAAATCTGGTGAGATATCTTTTAATGCATTAATTACATTTTCCCCTGCTACTCTGTCTATTTCTTTTAGTTTGTCCCATCCTTTTTTGTACCTTTCTGATTTCATCATATTCTCCTTTTATTTTTACAGATAACTACCATTAGAGGACTTAATGTCCTGTTATAATACGATACTTGCGACTTATCTCCGCACTGTCGTTAATTATCAGTAGGTTAGCAGAGCCGACATTAATATAAAAATGGACTAAAATTAGGAACCTATTTTTTACAACTTGAATTAAATATAAGTGCAGACTTGCAGGTGGAGAGTCAGGAAACCTTTCCTCGAAAGGAGGGCCCCATCCTCTGCCAGAGCTATCCTGTCGGAACACCCAAGATAAGTTCCTGAGAACATTATCTTCCTGTAAGCCTGCAAATATACTATATGATTTATTAATAATAAGTTTTTCTATTACTGAAGGTTATGTTCCAGTGGAGTCATCAACTTTTCTTACAACCTCTACTGCTCTTCTCAGCACTTCCTGAGCAGCTTCCTGTGAAGGCCAGGACCCGAGGCCACAGTCTGGACCTGCAAAAGCTATTCTATCACCAAATCTTCCTTTAAGTTTTCTGTATATATTCTCAATATAATCATAGGTGTCCACAAGCATCTCCACATTGGGTTTCTTTATGCCCTTCTCAGCAAGTTTTCCAAGTTTGTAGTCTATATTTGTTGAGACAACGCCAGCTCTTATAAACTTATCATTGCGCTCAAGCTCTCTCTTTGAGATTAATTCCATATTCTTTGGTGTAGATGCAAATTCACCAGTTATAACATCGATATTATCTGAGTTTAGAGGATATTCAGAAGCTTTAAGAGTATGGAGGTGAATCTGTTTCTTTATGTTTGTGCCTTCCACACTTTTATCCAGAGCTTTTATAATACCCTCCTTATCAATATTCAGGAGGTCTACAAATCCAAGGCTGGGCTCGTCTATACTCACAACTTCAGTTTTTATATATTTTGTATTGAGAAGAGAGTTTTTGACGAATCTGTTTACACTCTCTGCAATATTCAACAGGACTTCTTCATATATATTATAACCGAAATCAGTTTTGAGGTAGAGCTCTATAGCCCCTGTGACACATACTTTAAGTTTTAATGCTTCTCCCTTCTCCTCATAATACCTTTTAGCTTCCTGCTCTGCCACATAAAGTTCAGGGATAACAGCATACTTCCTATCAACTATAAAGGGCTCTGTCTGGTGTTTCATCAGAGGCTCGAGGAACTGGCGGTGCATATCAAAGTGCTGGGGGTAATTCACAACATCTAAATCAGAGTTTATTTTCCTCCACAGGCTTTCTTTTACCGCATTAGTAAATGTGCCAAACTCTGGCTTATTCTCAAGTTTTTCCCCTTCTGCACAGGCTTCCATAACCTCAGGATATATTCTATTAAACTCCTCCCTTACTGTTCCATAAGGCAAGGGAAAGCTTCCAATATCATCAATTATAACCATGAGATTTATATACATTTCAGGTTAATATAAAGTTTTAGGAGGTTATGAAATGTGCGAATCAAAGCTTTATCTGATTGAAGGAGATGATAGAAAGCTTATAATGGAAGAGGCAGTTCTTGTTAAGAAGAAGGACTCAAAGATTATAGCTGTCGGGCTTCTTGGGCAGAGGGAGGATATAGAAGGTGCGAATATTGTGGAGGTTGATTCCGACAGGCATATGATTATTATTAAGAGGGATTAGTTTGATAACTGCCGAGGTTATATTCATACCTATCGGTACTCAGAGTACAACCCTTAGCAGATATATAAAGGCTGCTATTGAAGCGATGAATGACAGTGAAGTAAGAGTTTATCCCAGAGCTATGGCGACTGAACTTGAAGCTGATGATTTAGAGACGTTATTTTCTGCTATTAAAAAAGGACAGGAAGCTATTATGAATATGGGAGTGAAAAGAGTTGTAGTCAGCCTGAAAATTGATATAAGGATTGATAAAGATGCTTCTTTAGAAAAAAAAATCGATAGTATAGGGTTCCTGTGATGAATGAATCCAATTATGAGGAGACAATGATATACGTCTGGAGCGCTGAGGAACCTCTATAGTTACATGAGGAGATGGGTATATGATAACTGAAGATATTATGTCTGGGGATGTTATAACAGTAGAACCAAAGGCTACAGTAAAGGAAGCTTCTCAGAAAATGCGTACCTTTGGAATTGGAACTCTTGTGGTGGTGGAGGGAGATTATCCAGTTGGAATAATAACTGAAAGGGATATTACCTACAGAGTTGTGGCAAGAGATTTGAATCCTTCTACATATGTTGAGTATGTCATGACAACAGAGCTTATTACTGTTGATACTACCACGCCAGTTGAGAGAATTATTGAAACTATGGTGAAGCATAATTTTAGGCGTTTGCCTGTTCTTGAAAAGGGAAAGCTTGCTGGTATAGTTTCTATCAGGGATATTATAAGACAACCAAAGCTGGAAAAAAGTATACTTAAAGAGCTTACAAAACTTGAGCTGTGGTAGTTGTAATACAGTTCAGGATTAAATGGACGGAGTTAGCTGAGATGAGGTCAAATCAATGAGCAATTCCCTGTCAAAAAGAAAACCCCTCGGGTACTGGTCTGTGGTTTCTATTGGTATAGGTGGCATGGTTGGAGGAGGTATCTTTGCGGTATTGGGTCTTGCGGTGCAGCTTTCTCATGGAGGAACTCCTGTTGCCTTTGCGGTGGCAGGTATTGTAGCTCTGGTCACATCCTACTCGTACAGCAAGCTCTCAGTTACATTCCCGAGTCAGGGAGGAACTGTTGAGTTTTTGAATCAGGCCTTTGGTACAGGATTGATTACCGGAGGTCTTAATATCCTCCTCCTGTTGAGTTATATTGTAATGCTGTCATTGTATGCATTTGCATTTGGAAGTTATGGGGCAAGTTTCTTTCCAATAGCCATGCAGCCATTCTGGAAGCATGTTTTTATAACTGGTATTATTATTTTATTGACAGGGCTGAACATTCTGGGTGCTAAGATTGTAGGGAAATCAGAAGAATGGATTGTAGCTTTAAAAATTACCATTCTGTTTATATTCATCGGGGCCGGATTATGGAGCGTCGACCCTCATCGATTACAGCCATCGACCTGGACAAAACCCCTGCAGTTAATTGCAGGAGGTATGATTATATTTCTTGCCTATGAAGGTTTCGAGCTCATTGCCAATACAGCTGGAGATGTCAGAAATCCACGGAAGACACTTCCCCGTGCATACTATTCGACAGTAGGTTTTGTTATTGCACTCTATGTTCTTGTATCTCTTGTGACAGTCGGGAATCTGCCCATAGACCAGATAGTGGCGGCAAAAGATTATGCACTTGCTGCCAGTGCAAAACCTTTTATGGGAAGTTTCGGCTTTATACTAATTGCTATTGCAGCACTTTTATCCACAGGTTCTGCAATAAATGCTACTCTCTATGGAACATCTCGTGTAAGTTATATAGTTGCCAAAGAAGGAGAATTGCCAGAGAGGCTGGAGGACAAGATATGGAATCGCCCAATTGAGGGTCTGCTTATCACCTCAATTCTAACTTTACTCATAGCAAATCTATTCAACCTTTCCAGCATTTCTATTATGGGCAGTGCAGGTTTTTTGCTTATTTTTGCTGCGGTTAACACCGCTAACCTGCGTTTATATAAAAAAACTGCAAGTCACAGGGTGATTTCTGCCTTCGGTATTGTGCTATGCCTTGGTGCTCTGGTAGCATTGATATGGCAGGTGGCAGCAACATCGCCAGGAGAAATATGGATACTTGCGGTGATGATAGGGTCAGCTTTTACTATTGAGAAGATATACAGGAAATATAATGATAGAGAGATACGACTACATAAAAACTAAAAAATTTCAGCTTATATTACTCCCCAGCTTTATATCTCTGTCAGGAATTAAGAGTGAAACTTTATCTTCTGAAATACCAGCCAGAAGCATTCCCTGACTCACCTCTCCTCTGATTTTTCTTGGCTTGAGATTTACCAGCAGAATTACCTTTTTTCCTTCAAGCTCTTCTATGGTGTAGTGCTCAGCCAAACCTGCGATTATCTGCCTTTCCTCGCTGCCAAGACTCACCCTGAGCTTGAGAAGTTTATCGGCATCCTTTACCTTTTCAGCTTTAAGCACCTTGGCCACTCTTATATCAAGCTTTGAAAAATCCTCATAGTTTATTAGCTTTTCTTCAGCAAACATCTCGTCAAACCTCGTAACCTTTGATGTAATCTTTTTTACCTTTTCTATGGTTTTATTATCAATCTTCTGAAAGAGAATCTTTACTCTGCCTATCTTCTGCTCTCCCTCTACTTTTAGTTCTCCCACATCTTCGAGCTTTCCCTGTTCTGTGCCAAGAATTTTAAAAACTTCTCTCGAAGCTTTTGGTAAATAAGGGTGCATGAGCACAGCAAGATAATAACAGAGATTTGCACAGGTATATAGGGAAGCTCTCGCTCTCTCAGGATTTTCCTTTATACTTTTCCAGGGTTCCTGCTTCTGGAAATATTTATTGCATATATCAGAGAGTTCAAGGAGTTTTCTCATACCATCTCTTAGATGAATATTCCAGATAAGCCCCTTATACTCCTCTTTTATACGATTTGCCTCTTCTATAACCTTCTTATCCTCTTCTTCAAGTTTAGCACAAGGCACCCTGCCATCAAAGTAACGCTGGATGAAGCTCATTGTTCTGTGTATAAAGTTTCCGAGGTTTGCAACAAGCTCGTTGTTCACTCTCTCTCTGAACTCTTTCCATTTCCATTCAGTGTCATCAGTCTCGGGAATAAGATAAGTAAGATAAAAACGCCACAGGTCACTGCTGAGTTCTGTCTGGGGTAGATTTTCACAGAATATACCAAAGCCTCTTGATTTTGAAATCTTACCGCCTTCATAGTTAAGATACTGTAATCCTGCAACATTGTAAGGCAGATTATATTCTCCATTGGCTATGAGCATACATGGCCAGAAGATTGTATGAAATGGTATATTGTCTTTGCCAATAAAGTGAAAAATCTTTGTCTTCCCCTTCCAGAATTCATTCCACTTTTCTTTTTTTCCTGTCTTTTCCGCCCATTCTTTGGTTGAGGAGATATAACCTATGGGTGCGTCGAACCACACATAGAAGACTTTGTCTTCATAACCTCTGAGTGGAACTTTAATTCCCCATTTTAAATCTCTTGTTATGCATCTCGGTTTCAAGCCTTCTTTTATCCAGCCTCTGGCAAGTTTATAAACCTGGGGGGAAAAAACACCTTTTTTTGACTCTATCCACTCTTCAAGCTGTGGTTGAAGTCTGTCCAGATTAAGAAAGAGATGTGTTGATTTCCTGAATTCAGGGGTATTCCCGCATATTACACATTCTGGCTCTTTGAGTTCATCAGGATTGAGCAGTGTGGAGCAGTTCTCGCACTGGTCCCCCCTTGCCCTTTCATAGCCGCATTTTGGGCATATGCCTGTGACATAACGGTCAGGTAGGAAACGTTTATCGTGCCTGCAATAAGGCAGCACCAGTTTGCCCTCTGTTATATGGCCATTCTCATATATTTTAAGAAAGAACTCTTTTGTTGTCTCATGATGCACAGGAAGTGATGTTCTTGAGAAGTTGTCATAGCTTATATCGAACCAGTTGTAGATTTCTTTATGCACCCGATAATATTTACCGGTTAGCTCCTCCGGGCTTACCTGCAGCTTCTGGGCAGCTACTTCTATGGGGGTGCCATGCTCATCACTCCCTCCAATAAAAACAGTTTCGTAGCCAGCCATTCTGCAGAATCTTGCAAAGATATCGGCAGGCAGGTGAGAGCCTGCTATATTTCCAATATGGGGCACATTATTCACATAGGGTAAGGCGCAGGTGACAAGTATTCTATCGGCTATCTAAATACCTCCTTTAAGTTTTTATTCAGGTATAATTATATCTGCTCAAGATTAATCTCCATGGCAACAACAGGATACTCGAGGTCAAAGGCTGTAATAACTTCTGGCCTGAGTTCCCCAAAGTATCCTGCTGGCTTTCCTCCTGCAACTATTCTGGCACATCTTCCGGGAATAAAGCTGCCGTGCTCCTCTGCTTCAATCTTATATTCCAGCCCGAGGTCTCTCATCAAAGCTTCTGCCATAGATTTAATTTCAGTGAAGCCAGCTTTTGAATGAATAAGTACGATAGCAAGGTGTCTCTCAGCTTTTGCACCTTCTGGCAGTTCTTTACAGGGTATGAGTATGTCTCCAATCTCAAAAATCTTCTGAGGAAGCTCGTGGTGCCTGTTAATTCTCAGAACATTCAGAAGACTTGGTAAAAGAGATGTTCTCACTATCGTATGGTCTTCACTTATAGGATTTTTGATTGTGACTGCCTCTCCTTCAACAAGCATGCTTTCAAAATTCTCTTTTTCGTTGGAAAGCATGAGACTCATAATTTCACTGAGACTATAACCTACAAGAAGCTTTCTCAGCTTCCTGCATTTCTCTTCAAGAGAGTTCTCTTCACCTGTTGTGGCTATATCAGGAAGCTTTGCATCAAAATTCTCATAACCATACCCTATGGCAATGTCCTCAACAATATCCACAGGATGAAATATATCGCTCCTGTATGCAGGTATTTTTACCTTCAGGCTGTTTCCTGCTGAGAAAACTCCGTAACCCATTCTTTCAAGAGCTTCAGCAGCTTCTTCGCCTGATATGGAAAGTCCAAGAATATTATTCACATAATCGGGGGAGATGTCCTTCTCCTCGGGAGTGTAATCCGGGGTTATAACTGTTTTATTTTTATATCTCACCTCAACCTGATATACCCTGAAGCCTCTTTCAAGGAAGGCTGTACTTAAAATATTCAGAGCCTTAGATATTAAGTCAAAGTCAGTACCTGTTATATCCACAAAGAGTTTCTCGGTTTTTTCGCTCACCTTTGTTAGTTCACCGTTTATTACGGGAGGCAGGGAAAGAACATTCCCTTCTGAATCAAGAATAAAGGGATATTTGCTGTGTCCAGAGATAATATGGGCATAAGCCTTACCTTTGGGATGTTTTTCGAGAATTTGCACTGGACTCATCTCCTCTTCCATGCCCAGAGGGACAAACTTGATGTCTCTGTCTCCGAGAGCGGTATATCTGAAAGGCGGCTTAACTCCTGAGGAGTCATGTACACCTATTGAAACTTTTTTTCTATCCCTGCCGAGAACCCAGTGAAGGTCTTCCTGCAGGTCCATCAGCTCCTGAATAAGTTCATGATTCAGTCTGACATTTTCAACTTCACAGGAGACAACATAAGGCCTTATTTTTTCAACACTTTCATCCACCTCAATATAAGTTCTTGGAGGAAGAAGTTTATACTCCCTGAGCCCCTTCTCGAAACCAAAGAAATTTCTTAATGCCCTTGCCACACCTTCCACACTGTATAAATCTGGACGGTTTGGAAAGAATTCTACATATATATAATCCTCATCAATACCTTCAATATCGCATCCTAAAAGGGGCAAACGCTGCATAAGCTCCTCTTTTTCAATTTCAAAGCCTGAAAGTTTATTCAGGTCTCTCAGGTTGAGCTTTATAACTGCCATTCTAAATCACCTTTGCTCTTCTGAGCCAGTTAAAATCACTCATATAAAGCTGTCTTATATCTTTTAGCCCAAGGCGGAGCATGGCAAGGCGCTCGAGCCCAAGGCCCCAGGCAAGAACAGGTTTATGTATACCCAGAGGTTCGGTAACCTCAGGTCTGAATATTCCTGCTCCTCCCAGCTCCATCCATTTACCTTTATCCTCAAGGAAGACTTCCACCTCGAGAGAGGGTTCTGTGTAGGGAAAGTAGGCAGGCCTGAATCTCACATGAGAAAAACCCATTGTGCTGTAGAATTTTTTAAGTATGCCCAGAAGATGAGAAAAACTCACATCACCGGCTACAATACCCTCACATTGATGAAATTCTGGCAGATGCTTGAAGGATATCCTTTCATTTCTGAAAACTCTGCCAAGTGAGAAGACTTTAAAAGGTAACTCATGACCTTCAGCAAGGTATCTTATGGTTGTGGAGGTTGTATGTGTCCTGAGAACACTTGCCATTGCTTTTTCTCTGCTCCACCTGTAGCGCCAGCCCCTGCTTTCAGTCTTCCATCCACTTTCATGGGCACTCATGACAGCCTCTATAATATCATCGGAAGGTAGTTCTGCCTTTTCAGGGTTTGAGAGATAGAAAGTGTCCTGCATCTCCCTTGCAGGATGGTCCTGAGGCACAAAGAGGGCATCAAAATTCCAGAAGGCTGATTCTGCCATCGGACCGGATATTTCATTGAAGCCCATCTTAAGAAAAATCCATCTGATTTCCTCTACAATCTCCCGCAGAGGGTGAAGCTTTGCAGGTAGAAGTTCGGGTGCAGGGGTGTTTATACTATAGCGCCTGAATTTCATATTCTTCCAGGTTCCATTCTTGATAATCTCAGGGGTAAGTTGAGAAATTTCATCCTCAATCTTGATTCCCTGTTTGATTGTTTTTTTACCTTTTTCTGTTAGTTTTATCTTCCTGTGGCTTACTTCATGAATTTTAATTACATTCTTTCTTCCCTTAAGAAGTTCTGCAGCCTGCTTGAGCTCCGGGCTGAGAGTACTCTCCAGTAACCTGCCTTCCTTCATAACCCTTAGAAGAAGGTTCTCATCAGGCGTTTCCCTTTCTTTAATACCTTTATCGGTTGGTTTGAGTACTCCTGAGTCGATTACAGCAAGATTCTTTCTTCTCAGCCAGCCGAGAGCAATAGTTACCTCATCCCTGCTGAGAACGGAATTGAGTTCCTTAAGCTCTATTTCACCCTTTTCCTTAAGCAGTTCAAGTGCGCGCCTTTCAGGCAGGCCCTTTTCTACATAAACCTTACCTTCTTCTCCAATTTCAAGAGTTTTATCCTCAAAATCCTCGACTTCCACAAGTCCTTTAAGAGAAAGCCATGAAACTGCCCTGTTAACACTGCTAAGCTCTATTCCAGCCTCTTCAACTATTTCTTCTGGAGAGGCTATTTCAAGCCTGTCGAGAGCCTTCAGAACAAGCTTTTCATGCCTATGTAGCTCTTCCTGCTGCATTAGTCTCTCCTTCTTCTAAGTATAGAGAAGCCATGAAAACAAAAAAGACACCCATAAGTATATAATATTCAAAACCCTGTCTGCTATAGGTTACATTGTAGAGTGAGATAAAGCCCATCAGAATTGCCAGACCAGAGTACAGCCAGAAAATTTCAGTTTTCGATATTTCCTTCTCAAGATAGTAAAATGTAAAAACAACAACAACAAGACCAGCAATAAGCGCAAACTTTAAATCCATTTTATTCACCACCCAGTGCCTGTACTATTTCTTTTACCTTGGAATAAGCATTTTCAGCCTCTTCCACGGCAGTACCTGTAACTATTATATCGGCTCCAGCCTTTATAACCTTTTCAGCATCTTCTCTATTTTTTATTCCTCCTCCGACTATAACAGGTATATCAACAGTAGCCTTTACAGCCTCTATCAATTCCACAGGTACAGGTGAAGGTGCACCGGAGCCTGCCTCAAGGTAAATCAGTCTGAATCCCAGGTACTGGGCCGCAAGGGCGTATGCTGCTGTCAGAGAAGGCTTATTTCTGGGAAGTGGCTTTGCTTCTCCCACCCAGCCAACTGCACCGCCAGGTTCGACAATAAGATACGCCATGGGAACAGGTTCAACTCCGGCAAGCTTGACAGCCTTTGCACCCACTGCCTGAGCCCCTGTTATATAGTAGGTGTTCTGTGAATTGAGAAGGCTCATGAAGAATATCGCATCTGCAAACTTTGAAACGCCGGAAACATCTCCGGGAAATAGTATCACAGGGCAATTAACCTTTTTCCTGATTTCTTTCACAGTGGTATCAAGGGTGTACAGGTCTATTCCTGCACTTCCTCCTACCATTATTGCAGCTGTGCCAGCTCTTTCAGCCTCCTCTGCAATAATCCCGGCTCTATCGGGACTCTGTTTATCAGGGTCAATAAGAGTGAAGTGCATAGACCCTTTCTCAAGCCTTTCCTCTATATAGCTTAGAACCTTCATAATAATCTGGGCAAGGAGACCACCCATTTCACTGGGTGGATGAATTGCCCTACCTCACATAGTTTAAAATTTGTATAAGAGTAATAATTTCTAATCCAATCCAAACCAGCAGGTATTTTAACCTGCTCATTGTTCCTCGCACTACTATCAGGTATTGGTTTCTTATGCATGTTTAACGCAGGAACTCTCAAGTCCTGTTCACTCTTGCCAGAGAGTTGGTCCTCTTCGGAGCTGTTATTGGCCAGTACTATGCGAGGCACACTGAGAGTTTCCTCTCTGTTTAATACCTCACTTACAGAGCAGGGGACTTGAGGAGCATCCTCTGATGTGTTCTTGAACTCTACCAATAACTGCTGCATTCTTCAATGCCTCCTAATCAACCTGTTACCCTTGTCTCTCACGAGACAAGCCACCCGTTTTAACGGGTGGTGATTGACTTTACTCTTCATCGCTTTTCTTTCTTCTTTGTCCTGAGTGACTTGGAACCGCACTTTCTGCACTTATCGGCCAGCCATGGGTTTCTTGCCTTGCATTTCCTGCAAATTTTGACGT
Source organism: archaeon BMS3Bbin15 (assembly GCA_002897955.1). Lineage (NCBI taxonomy): Archaea > archaeon BMS3Bbin15. The sequence continues at coordinate 1,635 of BDTY01000114.1, read as the reverse complement.
GGAAAAGCCTGTTTTCTGCTTCTGGAAATCTTGCCATAATAAATCCTCCAAAAAGTATGACTTTTTCAAATTTAGATAGTAACCCTTATAAATTTAACTCCTGCAATTTTAGCTGCAACAGAAACAGTGAACTACTTCTCTCTTCCAGAAGGGACTTCCCGGCAGTAAAGTTAAATAGGGCACACAACAAGAAACTCCTGAGGTTTAGTCATGGCAGAATTTGTGGTTACTCCCTGGGAAGTCACAGGAGAGATAGACTATGAGAAGCTTATAGATAAATTTGGGACTTCACCCATAGATGAGGCTCTTTTGAAGAGAATAGAGAAGCATACAGGGAAACTTCATGCACTGCTGAGGAGAAAGATTTTTTATTCCCACAGGAGTTTAAACTGGATTGTCAACGAGTATGAGAAGGGCAATAGCTTTGTGCTCTACACAGGCAGAGGGCCAAGCGGTCATACTCATTTAGGGCATCTCATGCCATGGATTTTCACCAGATGGCTTCAGGAGAAATTTGATGTAAAACTTATTTTTCAGCTTACAGATGATGAGAAGTTTCTCTTTAATCCAGACCTCAGCCTTGAAGATACAAGAAAATTTTCCTATGAAAATGCCCTTGATATAATTGCCCTGGGATTTGACCCTGAAAAGACAGAGATTTTCCTCAACACAGAATACATAAAAATTCAGTATAAGATAGCTTTGAATGTGGCAAAGAAAATAACCCTTTCTACTGCAAAAGCTGTTTTCGGATTTAAAAATGAAACAAATATAGGTATGATATTTTTTACAAGTATGCAATCCGCACCCTGCTTTCTGGAATCTGAGAGGGAGAACAGGGCAGTGCCCGTGCTTATACCATGTGCCATAGACCAGGACCCTCACTTTAGAATTACAAGAGATGTTGCACCTTCTCTTGGCTATCCGAAACCTGCTCTGATTCACTGTAAATTCTTCCCAAGTCTTGCTGGTGGAGATAAGATGTCTGCCTCAAAGCCAGAGACCAGTATATATACGGTGGATAATCCCCGGGAAGCAAGAAAGAAAATAATGCAGGCTTTTACAGGCGGTCAGGAAAGTGTTGAGCTTCAGAGAAAAGTGGGAGGCAACCCTGATGTGTGCAGCATATATCAGTATTTGTATTACTTCTTTGAAGAAAATGATGAGAAAATTAAAGAACGCTATTCAGCCTGTACTTCAGGTGAGCTTCTCTGTGGTGAATGCAAGAAATATCTTGCTGATAGAGTTGAAAAGTTTCTTGTCGAACATCAGAAGGAGAGGGAGAAAGCAAAGGAGTTACTCGAAGAATTTATAGTGAGAGATTAGCTAGTGTCTCAGCAACTTAATTTTAGAACAACTTTATAATCTCCAAATACTATAATGAGCTTTAGGCATAAATAATATTTCCTCTTGAAATTCTCAGAAAAGCATCTTTTTCATTCCATTGTTTTTTTCCTGAATCAAAGTTGCTGTAAATTCTTCTAAAAGCACTACTTGACCTTATCAGGCTAAGTTCTCCAATCTTGTATGCAGTCAGTGCATTAAGTTGGTGCAAAATCTCCCCCATCCCGATAAAAATGTATGCCCATATTTTACCTTTATGTGGCATCATTGTCAAGGCATAATTGTAATCCA
>BDTY01000113.1 GCA_002897955.1 archaeon BMS3Bbin15 | reverse complement strand
CACCTGAAAATAATTCTTTTTTATCTGTTACTGTACTGAAGCCTATTGTTGAATATCCAGCATCTATACCCAATTTTATATTTTGTGTATAATTTCCTGTTAAGTAGCATAGCTGGATAGTAAAAGGACTTCGCTGAACCACTATTGCTTTTTTTTGTTTTAACAGTAGTCTGGCTTTTCCTGGTGTTGTAGGCATTAGTGGTTTTCCATGCATATTTATGACAGGGACGTTCAACACCTGTCCACTCCTGCCAGAGTGTAGGTCCTCATCGGAGCTGTTATTGGCCAGTACTATGTGAGACACACTGAGAGTTTCCTCTCTGGTTAATGCCTCACTTACAGAGCAGGGGACTTGAGGAGCATCCCCTGGTGTGTTCTTGAACTCTACCAATAACTGCTGCATATCTAATGCCTCCTAATCAACCAATTGCTCCTGCCCCTCACGGGACAAGCCCACGTGCTTTAGCCGTGGGTGATTGACATCTGCTCCCCCTTCAGGCCAATCCAGCTAACTTCAGGCATTTCCTTACCTTCAAGAGCACCGATTGACATCTCGACTATCTCCTCAATATTTTCAGGAGTAACATCCCTGCCACCAAGACCAACCACAAAGCCCATAGCCCCAGGTCTTAGACTGGTGTTAAAAAGTATGCCTTTAAGTTCAGAAAATAAAGCACCTTCTCCAAGCCCTGTGGACACATCTTTCTCAATCACAGACACAACCTTTGCCCTGGCCAAAGCCCTGAGAACAGCTTCTTTTGGAAATGGTCTGAAAAGCCTTATTTTGAGAAGACCTACCTTTTTATCTCCAATAGTATCCATAACTTCCTTTATTGTCCCAGCCACAGAGCCAAGAGTTACAAGCACCACCTCAGCTTCTTCCATGTTGTACTCCTCTATTATCCCATAACCCCTTCCAAAGGCTTCCCTGAACTCTCTATCCACTTCCTCAACAGCTTCAAGAGCTTTATCCATAGCATCTTCCTGCTGTCTTCTTAACTCCATATAGTAACCGGGGTCTCCGAGAGAGCCCATAGTTATAGGATTTGCAGAGTCAAGGATATAGGAAGGGGTGAATGGCGGAAGGAACTTACTGACTGCTTCACTGTCAGGAATTTCAACCGGCTCAACAGTATGGGTGAGTACAAAGCCATCCATACATACCATCACAGGCAGAAGAACATCTCTGTTCTCAGCTATTTTATATGCCTGAATCACAGTATCTAAAGCTTCCTGATTGGTCTCCACATATATCTGGAGCCAGCCAGAATCTCTTTCTGCCATACTGTCACTCTGGTCGTTCCATATATTTATAGGGGCACTCAGGGCTCTGTTTGCATTAACCATTACTATGGGAAGACGCATGCCAGAGGTTATCCATAATACTTCATGCATGAGCGCAAGACCTTGAGAAGAGGAGGCAGTGAAAACCCTTGCACCTGTGGCACTTGCACCTATACCTGCACTTATGGCAGAATGCTCACTTTCAACAAGTATATATTCAGCATCAATATCACCATTGGCAACCATCTCAGCGAGGTCCTCAACTATGTGTGTCTGAGGTGTAATGGGATAAGCGCTTATAACATCGACACTGCAAAGCTTGACAGCTTCTGCAACGGCATGTGAACCATGCATAACATCTTTCTCTGCCATTTTACTTCTCCTCCATAACAAGCTCTATTGCTCCAGAAGGGCATTCATTGGAGCATATCCCACACCCCTTACAATAATCCAGATTAACCTTATATTCACTTCCTTCTTTAACTATACTAGCATCAGGACAGAAAATCCAGCAGCTGCCGCAGTCTATGCATTTTTCCATATTAATTACAGGCTTGAAGATTCTCCATCCACCTGTTTTATTATTTCCCGAACTTCCAGGTTCAGTAATTATAGCACCTATATTGAGCTTCATAACTGCGCCTCCATCTCCTTGTAGGCAACTTCCACAGCTTTTGCATTTTTTAGTGCCAGCTTTTCAGGAAACCGCTTTTTCACCGCTTTTTTCACAGACTCAAGAGAAATCTCCCTGCTAAGAGCACCAAAAGCTCCAATCATTGCAGTATTCACAATGGGTAAGCCCAGAACATCCAGAGCTATCCGGGTTGCATTAATACTATAAACTTCAGCCTCACATTCAATAGCCATATCCTCGGGATTTTTCTCTGTATTTATTAAAACCTTGCCACTCGCCTTGATTCCATTGGTTACATTTACCACCTCAAGTAGGCTGGGGTCCTGCACAATAACATAATCAGGAAAGTAAATCTGAGACCTTATTCTTATAAAACTGTCACTTATCCTTGCAAAGGCTGTAACAGGAGCACCTCTCCTCTCTGTTCCAAAACTCGGAAAAGCCTGAGAATATTTCCCATCAAAGAAGGATGCCATGGCTAAAAGGTCTGCAGCAGTAACTGCACCCTGACCACCTCTGCCATGAAATCTTATTTCTATCATTTCTCTGCCTCCTCCCTGAGTACAGGCATATTTGTCGCATAAGAATAAATCGTACCTGCACTGTCATAAAGTTCCTCAAGATTTTTGCTTACAGCCGGCTCCGGTTTCCAGTATTTGTGCTTTGCCGATATTACCTCATCTATCATACCTTCACTCATGGCATATGCAAGCAGAGCTGTGACTGCGCCACCATCCTGCCATTTCTTTAAGTCTGCTTTTTCAGTTGCCCTGACAGCAAAAATATCAATATAACGCCCCAGACTATCCTTATTTATATTCCCTTCATGCCCGAAGAGGTCATCATTCATAACCAGAACAGGTAAAGAGGTTCTGGGACATGCAAGATAGCTCTTCCATAACGTTTCAGAGTCTCTATCTTTAAGCTTTGGCCTCTCCTCATCCATCTTCAGCTTATCGGGAGAAACTGAAACACATGTACCACAGGAAATACACATCCCGGCATCTATAACATCTTTTTCCAGGTCCGCAAAACTCTTTGTTTTAGCCTCTTCAACTATAGCTTCTGTATTATCTGTACCCATGGTGGAAATATGCTTTGGAACATACCCTGCCTTTTCTCTCCGCTGTGCCTCTTCAAGATTCTCTTCTCTCTTATCATCTGTGAGCTTCTTAACCAGCTTCACTCCTGGCTTAACATCATCTATATGCTTTATATCCACATAACCGGCTTTTTCGGCAGCATTCAGAAGCTCCATGCCTCTGGCTGTTCTAACTATAACTGTGCTCGTCTTTGGAGGTGTGCCCACTGCACCCACGCTTAAATCACATAATTCTCCACTGAAATCCAGACATACCTGACAACCGATTCTGACAAATGGCTTGGATTCTGGCAGAGGAATTTTTAGAATAGTTTTTCCTCCGGTATTACCAATAATCTTTCCCTTCTTAATGTCAAACTTCTCAACTTCATTTAATTTAACTCCAAAATCGTCCTCTACCATGGCCCTGAAGCAGGTGTAAGCCCAGTTCTCCCTGCAGAAGAGTCCAATACTCAGATTTACACTATCAGCCCAGGTTTGTTCCAAGTCTTCAGAGAAAAACTGAAGCTTTCTTAATGCCTGAAGCTGACAGGGCAATCCAACATAAGCTAATTTCATATCATCACCTCTACGACAACTGCCTTATACATCTATCACGATTTTTCATTATAAATGTTTTCCTATGAGTAGAAAAACTACCAATATAAATTTTGTAGAAACCATTATCAAAGCTTACTTTTTCATGTAGATATCCATCTTTGGATATGGTATCTCTATGCCTTCTTCAGCAAATCGAGCATATATCTCCTTATTGATAATATGAACCACCCTACCCATGTACTTTGGCTCAATCACCCATGCCAGAAGCTCAAATTCAAGGGAATAACCACCAAAGCTCCTGAATCTTACCCTGGGTATTGGTTTCTTAGTAACATATTCATTTCCACGGGCGATATCAATAAGAATTTCCTCAACCTTATCAACATCACTACCATATGCAACCCCTATAGGAACTCTAACTCTAAACCTTGGTTTAGGAGCGCTTTGATTGATTATTTTCGAACTTGCCATTATAGAGTTTGGTATGCTTATAAGCACTTCATCCCTCGTGAGCATTTTTGTGCTTCTCAGACCAATGGCAACAACTGCACCTCTCTCCCCAGAATCAAGAATAACATAATCACCAATCCTATATGGTTTGTCCATAAAAACACTTATTCCTCCAAAAAAGTTTGCTATTGTATCTTTGGCAGCAAAGGCTACTGCAAATCCTGCAATACCTGCGGATGCGACAATAGGTGTAATATTCTTATTCCAGACGGATAGAAGTGCCATGATTGCTGCGCCAATAATTACGACTTTTGTTAGATTTTCAAACAGGGGAGCAAGCTCTTTCTCAGCATCTGCAAAAAAAGAAATTTTTGCAGGTAAAGCCTCCATGAAAACTGAGGTGAGTCTATAAAGTGCAATGGTCCATATTATTACTCCCAAAGACTTGAATACACCTGAAACATAAAAACTAATATTCATAGGTGGAGAGATGTAATATGTCGTTTCAAGAATACCAGCTATTAAAATTGTAAAGAATAGAGGATAATGGATAATTTCAACTATTCTATCATCAAATTTCCAGCTCGTCCTGGAAACAGCATCTTTTATAGTCTTAGTTACAAAAATATCAACAATTTTAGCTATTATTAGAAAGAATATAAATATCAATAAACCATTTAAATATTTTGATGGGGTAATTTCAAATAGATTAAAATCCATATTATTTAGTCCTGTCTGGATGATATAAAGTTTTTCCAGTACAGAAAACCTTACACCAGTGAATTAGGTTAACCTAATTGTGTGGGCCAAAAAGGTGATTTAATGCTTGCAAGTTTTGTTATAACCTTCAGAGAAGCCATTGAAGCTGCTCTGGTAATCCCTCGCTGACTGAAGTGGCCTTAATAACCTACTGGTTTGCTACTGGCTATTACCTGCTGAGAAATTTCAGAGGCTTTGAAAATAGAGCATTGTGAACCTTCAGTATCAGATTTATAATTGTTATCTTTATCCTTCTAATGGAGGAATATCATGTCAGAGAAGCCAGTTTCTGTAATGTGGGAATCTACAATTGCATGCGGTTTAAAATGCAAACACTGCAAGGCATCCGCAAAAACGAAGCCAGACCCGAATGAGCTTACAACTGAAGAGAGCTTTGAGTTAATAGAACAGATTGCTGAATTCGGTAAGCCCTACCCTGTGCTCAGAATAACAGGTGGCAATGCCCTGATGCGCAGCGATATTTTCAAGCTTATAAAATATTCCAGTGAACTGGGTATAAGCACAACCATAGCTCCGAGCACAACACCATTGCTCAACAGGAAGAATATTGAAATGTTAAAAGAGGCCGGTGTGGATGTTGTTGCTCTCAGCATAGATGGTAAAGACAGAGCCACTCATGACACTTTTCGGGGAGTTGATGGCACCTTCGGGCAGCTTTTAAAGGCATCTAAAATCATGCGGGAGTTGAACCTTCCATTCAGGCTTTTAACAACTGTCACAAGATTCAATGCAGAACAGCTCCCGGACATAATGGAACTGGCACACAAACTCGGGGCAAAAGGATGGTATCTCTACATGCTAATACCAACAGGCAGGGCAAAGGAAGAGTATGCTCTGACGCCTGAGGAATATGAAGATATATTCAACTTCATCTATGATATAATGAAAGAAGCACCTATGGTTGTGAATGCAATCGCCGGTTCAGAGCCATACAGACGGGTTGCTGTTCTCAGAAGGCTGGTTGAAAAGGGAGATTTGGGTGAAGATGTTCTCAAGCAGGGAAAACTCTATACAAATCTCAGAGAAAGATTATCAAAGGTTCTGGATAGCTATCAGGAGCCAGAGGTTGTTCAGAGCATAGGAAGCTACAGGGCAAAGAACAGGAATTTCGGCAAGGGCATATTTGTTGCTCACGAGAGTGAAGTGTATCCTTCAAGCTTCCTGCCTATCGAACTGGGGAATGTGAGAGATAGCACTTTGAAGGAAATATATTCCGGGGCAAAGATTCTTGGTGATATGCAGAATACTGAGATGCTTAAGGGCAAGTGCAGAGTGTGTGAGTTTAATGATATATGCAGGGGGTCAAGGTCAAGAGCCTATGCTGTGACAGGGGATTATCTTGCTGAGGACCCTTATTGCGTCTATACTCCAGGTGAAATTGAGATTCCAGATGTGAATAAGGAGAGGATTCTTGAAGAGCTGAGAGTCACCAATTTCAGCAGAAAGTGAGATAGCAATTTCCTGCATACTAATTGCAAATCATGCTAATCTTTTTGAAACAGATAACATAGTTAAATATTGATTTATTATCAATATGAGTTATCTCGGAATAGACCACGGCACAAGTGCAATAAGATTTTATTTACTCCCTGAAAATATTTGTTTTGAAATTCCAAGAGGAGAAGGAAAATTTGATGCAATTGAAGAACTTTCGAAGAGGACTGAAGTCAAAGATATAGAGCTTGCTGGCTTAACCTACTCAATGGGTGATGCCATAAATAAGATTACTCCGGCTGAAAAGGTTAAAGGAAGAGGTGTTTTGGAAGATAGCACAGGTAGCTACACTGGCACAGGGACAAAAGTTTATGATGAGATAACTGAGAATTTTAAAACTCTTGTGATACCCGGGCTTCACAGAAATATTGAAATTCTTGACGAGAGGTTCAGAGCCCTCTACTCACATATGGCAAGCAGTGAAAAAGTAAGTTTATGCTATGATGCATTTCTCAAACTTGGAGGGAAAGTTGAGAATATTATAGTTTCAGATATAGGAAGCAACACGGTTACAATTGCAATTAAAAACTCAAAGTTCTTTGGTGCCTTTGATGCATGTATCGGGGCAATTGGACTGGAGCATGGCCCTCTCGACCTTGAAGCTATCAGAAAAATAGACAGGGGTGAAATTAGTGCAAACAATGCTTTTTACGTTTCAGGAGCAAAAAAAGTTTATGATTTTAAAGAACCGTCTGAGATTTTCAGCCCCGGAAATAAAAGAACACAGCTTGCCCTTGACTCACTTATAATGAGTGCCAGAATGGAGATTTTCTCATTTATTGCCGAGGTAAAGCCGGACGCTTTTGTAATAACGGGAAGAGGGGCTGAATCAGATTTAGTATTCAATGCTCTAAAAAGCTCTCTGGAGAAAATTGCCAGAGTAATTAAACTCACCAAATGGAGTGCGGCAAGGGGAAGTGCTGAAATTGCCAGGGATATCGCCGAAGGAAAGAGAAATATTCTCGGAATTAGTGTTGAACTATAAAAGTTCTCCTCTGTATAGCCTCTGAGCCTGCCTGGTTCCTTCCCTATTATTTCCTGCAAAGACAGTTATTTTCTGCCCCATGGTATATATATCTGAGAATTTGAAAACCTTAACTGCACCTTTCTTCTCGAGTTCAGATTTCTGCTGAGGTGTGAGCAAATTGGAGACTATCTCTCCGGTACCATCGGGAGCAAGCTGTCCACCCAGAATAACAATGTTTTTCTCATTTTTATAACTGTTGAATTCCTCCGGGAAAATATGGATTACTTCAAAGCCAGAATTTCTCAGAAACTCAAAGAAATCTATAGCCAGTCTGGAATCTATACAGTTACCAACTACTATAATTCGCTTTGGAGTCGTTGCTGTGGCTATATGAGAAAGAAGAAATACTGTATTCCCCTTTATTCCTATGAGGTCATCAAGGTATCCATCTCCATCTATATCTGCCGGTGCAAGCACATCGGCACCTGTTTTATTATAAGGTGAAATCTTTTTGCCATTCTCAATATAATAGCCAATTTCCTGACCTATTGAGTCGATTGCCATTATTTTTGTATCGGAGCCTACTGCAATATCATTCAAAATACCGGTGTCACCAAAATCAACAGTGGTAAAAGTCTTGCCAAAAATCCTCTCAAAAAATATAGATTGACCGTGAGCATTCAGCGCATATACTGAATTTGCAAGTACAACCACATCATCATTTACCTTATTGGAATTAAGGTCCGCTGCTTTTACAACTATCCGCCTGTCTGTTGGTATATACTTATAGTACTTCCAGACTATATTTCCTGTTTTATTCAGTGCCAGAACAGTTCCATTTGCCATCCCGGCAACGACACCATCTATATAACCATTACCATTAAGGTCAATGGATGCGAGAGAATATATAACATCTCCTGTATTTTTTGTCCATATTACATTTCCATTTTTATCCAGAGCTGTTATTCCCCCTACCGTGCCGAATACCACTCCATCGGAAACCCCGTCATCATTGAAATCTGTGATAGTTATTGATTCTGGATTACCCCCATAATTATAATTATGTACCCATAGCTCCTTGCCATCTTTATTTAGAGCAATTACCTTTTTCCATGCCCCAACGATTATTTCAGGCGTACTTCTATTACCATCTATATAAGTAACTGCCATCACATTGACCGAGCTATTCGGGTCAAATTTCCAGATTTCATTTCCGTTAGGGTCAAAGGCATATACATATCTTGTACCTGCCACAATATCATCTTTATATCCATTGCCATCAAGGTCAGCAGCAACCAGTGCACCTTTTGTATTGCCCGGCACTAAATTTTTTACATACCGCATAATTCCAGAAAATTCGTAAGCCACAAGTCTTCCTGTGCCATCAAGCACAGCAGCACCGTCAATTTTTCCATCCGAATTAAAATCAGCTATTTGAATTGTGGCACCAGCATTTACTGTACCTATGGTGACATAATTTTTCTCAAATTGCTCTGATAACTTCGCTCCATTAACACCGGTAAGGCTGAACAGAATAAGTATTACTAAAAGAATTAACAGACCTCTCATAAAAATTCCCCATCAATATTACCAATGAAGAAGTATATAAAATTAACGCTATTTCATCCAGCCATATCCTATAGCGTCAATCCTCTTTTGGATTAGCTGAGTGCCGCTATCCATTCGTTAATCCTCCCACAGTATAAATCATCGTATTCCAGGGTTTCCACGAGACTCTTCAGTAGGTCGCCTCTGTCGGAATCT
>BDTY01000112.1 GCA_002897955.1 archaeon BMS3Bbin15 | reverse complement strand
ATGTTAATGCTGCCATAAATATATTACATAGAGGAATGATAAAAGTAGGGTTGGGATACACCGATTTGATGCCTGTTCGAGGTCTAGCACAAGTTCCACCGATGACTCAGGAAGCCCACGAATTTAGTCGTGGGTAGTTCACGTGACTGCATATTGATTTGAATGCCACTGAACAAAAATTTTATTGTTAATGTTAATACAACTTTAAATTACCAGCGGGCGTGATCTAGTGGTTAGGATCCGAGCCTTCCAAGCTCGTGGCCCGGGTTCAAATCCCGGCGCCCGCATTTTACATTCATTAACATTACAGGTTTATATGTATCAGCGGGTTAAAGCTTTACTTTTATCAATCAGAGCTCTGAGTTTATTGTAGGCTTTTCCAGAATCAATTGCATTTTCAGCCAGCTCTACAGCTTCTTCAAGGCTTTTTGCCTTTTCTCCAACATAAATGGCTGCTGCAGAATTTATAATCACAATATCTCTTCTTGCCCCTTTTGTATTATCCCTCAGTATGGAGAGAGCAGTTCTTGCATTGTCCCCCAGACTACCACCCTTAAGCTCTTTAATTTCTGCTCTATCAATTCCAAAATCCTCTGGAGTAAGAGTGTAATTTTCCACCTTTCCATTCTTCAGCTCGGAAACCTTTGTTTTCCCTGCAATTGAAATTTCATCCAGACCTTCGACTCCATGCACAACGAGGGCTCGTTTAACTTCAAGATTGCCGAGGACTTCAGCCATAATTTCTGTGAGTTCAGGAGAGAATACTCCGAGAACCTGAGCCTCTGCTTTTGCAGGGTTTGTAAGTGGGCCAAGAATATTGAAAACAGTCCTGATACCTATTTCCTTTCTTGGTTTTATAGCATGTTTCATGGCCTTATGGAAGAGAGGTGCGAACATGAATCCAATACCTATATCTTCAATAAGCCTTTCAACCTGTTCGGGTGTTAGGTTGATATTAACTCCCAGTGTCTCCAGGAGGTCCGCACTTCCTGCTTTTGAAGTTACACTCCTGTTGCCATGTTTTGCTATGGGTACACCTGCACCTGAGGCAACAAATGCAGCAATTGTTGATATGTTGAAGGTTTTAACTGTATCTCCACCTGTACCGCAGGTATCAACAAGGGTTCCCGAGACATGTGGAGATATATTTGAGGCAAAATCACGCATTACCCTGGCAAAAGCTGAAATTTCATCAACAGTTTCTCCTTTTATTCTCAGTGATGTGAGTAAGCTACCAATCTGAGCAGGAGTAGCTTCACCTCTCATAATCATTTTCATTGCCTGTTCTGCTTCCTCTTCTGTAAGGTCTTCACCCTCCACGACCTTTGATATGAATATTTTAAAACTCATGCATTAATGTATAAGAATGAACATCGTAGAAAATATTTGAAGCTATTGAAAAATACCTACTCCCCCATAATCTGCACTACAACCCTTCGTCTTCTCGCCCTTGTATCAAAGTTTATAACTACAATCTGCTGCCATGTTCCGAGACTGAGTTTTCCTCCGGTGAAGGGTACAGTTAAACTGGGGCCGAGCATAGCAGCCTTGACATGGGCGCTGCCATTGTCGTCGCCCCAGGTGAGGTGATGCTCATACCTATCTTCCCCCGGTGCCATTCGTTCAAGAACTCTCGGTATATCCTTCATAAGACCGGGTTCATATTCCATTGTGGTTATAGCTCCAGTAGAACCTATGTTGAAAATTACAGCAATTCCTGATTTCATTCCACTTTCTGACACAAACTCCTGAATCTTTCTGGTTATATTAACAATACCCCTGTGTGCTTCAGCTTCTAAGTCAAGAGTACAGGTCTCTACAACCACAATATCATTTCCCTTTTAGATGACCATAGCTTATATTATAACTTCTTACTTTCCTCTCCATCTCACCGCATTTATATATTTTTTCACCACTTTTACAATCTCCTCCATCTCTTCATCATTATAGCTGGTATATACTTTATATTCTTCATCCATAACTTCCTTGGGCTGGAACTTCTGGAGCACATACCGCCTCACTCCTTTCAGAGCCATTGCAATAGCCTCAATATCTTCTTTACTGTGTTTTTCTCTTATCACGGTTGTCCTGAACTCATAATCCACTCCTGAATTTATAATAATCCTGATACTTTCTTTTATCATGTCAAAGGTGTCATTCAGGTTAACATTTGTTAAATCTGAATAGCTCTCCTCTTCCAGAGGCGCCTTTATGTCCATGGCAATATAGTCAAGGAGCTTTTCATCCATAAGCTGGCGAAGCACCTCAGGGTTTGTGCCGTTGGTGTCCAGCTTAACCTTCAGCCCCAGCTCTTTAATATTCCTGCACAACTCTGGAAGCTCCCTGTGAAGTGTCGGCTCACCACCTGTAATGCAAACTCCATCGAGAAAATCTTTATTTCTTCTCCAGTATTTGAGCAGGATAGCAGGTGAAATACTATCAAAGCCTTCAGGCTCCAGCACAAGTTTGTGATTGTGGCAGAAGCCGCACCTGAAGTTGCAGCCTGGCAGAAATATGGTTGATACTATTTTCCCATCCCAGTCCACAAAACTTGTTTCTACTACTCCTTTAATCTGCATTTAATTTCGTCCTCGCCTTCATTCTAAAAATATCAGAGCAACTACTGATGAAAGAAACAAATACTTTCCTATTCTTCCATGGCATAGTTCTTTATCTCTATCCTCCCAACGATCATATTCGCTATAATGATGTAATGCTAAAAAGGCACCTCCAACTATCCCGATATCAGCAATTTCTTCTAAATTCATTTTTATTTTCTTAAAAATAAAAGGAGTGTTTTAGCAGTTCTCTGCAATTGCTCCTTCAACTTCACTGAAACCTGGAGTTATCCCACGCCAGACAGCTATTTCTTCATCATTTCCATCCACAAGAATCATGGTTGGAGTTGCCAGGACCATGTGTAGCGAAGCCTCTGCAAGCCCTTCTGTAGTCTCAATATTGTAGTAATCAACACTGTAACCCTTCTCTGCCAGCTTTCCAGCAAGAGCTTTTGCCTCCGGGCATCTGGAGCAGGAATTCTTCCAGAAAAGCTTTATTTTATTTGTTTTTTGAGCTTCAAGGCTGAATCCTGCCACATCGCTTATCATCTTTCTATTTGCCTCAATGGCAGAGCGCCTATCTCTAAGCTCTGCAATCTTGCCTTTATTCCAGCTTCCAATCTTGGAAAAAAAGCCTGTAACTCTTGTTATGTATTCCACATGGTTGCTGCCACAGTGCGGGCATTTATTGCTTAATATCTCTTTTTCACTCATTTTTATTACCTCCTTAATAAAGACCTCTCTCCACCCTGCCGCAGTCCAGACAGGATGTAAACTCAGGGGAAAATGCAATCTGGTCATTTGTTGTGTTTTTAAAGGTTTTGACAACAAAACTTGCTATACCCTCCGGGTCAGGTTTTGACTCGCCAAGCCATATATGTGTCAGGCTGCCAGCATGTATCATGGGATGGAACATACCCTCCTTCTTCACTCTGTCTATAGGTGAAATAGGTGCAGAAACATTGAGATAGGTGGAGTTGGTATAATATACTTCACCCCGAGCAAGGTCACCCTTTACAATCTTTCTTGTCTCATTAGGGTAGTGCATTAAGTCAAGCTTTGCCATTCTGTAGGCAGTGCTCTCGGCAGGGGTCTGCTCAAGAACAAACCGCATGTCATAGATATCACTGAGCCTATCACACTCTCTGCTCATATGGGCAATAGCTCTGAGACCAAGCTTCAGAGCTGAGTTGCTTTCATGGATTTCCTCTCCAGAGTGGTACTGCACCAGTTCGTTCAGTCCAAGCATTCCCATGAGGTAGGTGGCTCTATGGAGGCGGTAGTAGGACTCTCCATCTTTATCCATAGCAAGAAGACCGAGAGGCCCTCCATGGCCCAGTTTTAGAAGTGAGGTTATAAATTCCCTCTTGGCGACATGAGCCTTTGCAGCTATTTCCAGTCGAGCGGATATGAGCTCAAATAATTTAGCTTCACTTCCACCTGCTTCATAGGCTATCCTCGGAAGATTCAGTGTTACATTCTGCATGGCAGAGTAGCGCATCTTCCATGGTGTTTTTGCATCTTCAATGTCACTCTCATCAAGCTTGAAGGAAAGACGGCAGCACTCACTTATTTTTGCTGTATCTCCCCTGTCAAAAACATAGTAACTGTTGCCTCTGACTGAGGAAAGTTCAGCAGCCCTGTAAAGGAAGTCCTTATAGCCCTCGGTTTGGAATAGTCTTTCTGTTATATGGAGTTGTGGCTTTGGAAAGAAGAATGGCCTTCCCATACCGTCTCCGTCCATATATACTTTAATAAGGGCAAGAACAAAGCGCTGGGCTTCTGGCAGGTAGTCTTCATAGGTGTTACCTGTATATTTACCTCCTGGACCTATTGCTTTGACACCTATAAAGTGTTTTGGAATCTCCCAATAGAGATTAAGGTCACTGAAAATACTCTGACCACCTCTTGCAACAGCCTGCTGTGCAAATTCAAAGACAAGCATCTGGGCTATCTGGTATACCTCCTTATCACTCTTTCCCACAAGGTAAGGTGCAAGGAATAAATTCACCGCATCCCAGCCTATGGCTCCTGCAAATACTCCCTGCAGAGCTGCACTGATTTTTATCAAATGTAATATAAGAACATCAGCCTGTTTTGCAGGTTTCGAAATTGAAAGGGCATTAGGCAGACTCAATCCGAATTTTTTGACATACTCTATACTGTTGCCTGAGCAGTATGGACGGTCTATAAAACCCAGGTCATGAAGGTGAACATCGCCACGCTCGTGAGCAAGAGCAACCTCTGGCGAGAAGATTTTAAGAAGAGCATACTGCTTTTTGATACCCTCGGCAAGGCTAAGGTTGGTTGCCTCCGGGCCATGAGGTACGTTGGCATTTTCCTTGTTATGACTTGTTATAAGTTCGTGGACATCATGTATGGGCATACCCAGCCTGGTGTATTTCTTTCTCTCCTTTTCCAATCCGCGCTTTATTAATTCAGTATTCACAATCTCTCTGATTAAAGGTCCTGTGATAAACTCAATTCCTGAATCTTTTATTATTTTTTCAACGGCTATTGCTATGTTCAGAGCCGAGGCTTCGTCAATTCCAGCTTCTTCGAGAAGAGAGGAAACTATTTTGCTTATGTCCCATTTGAGCACATTACCCTGACTCACCTTGACAAAGAGAGCAAGGTCAGTAACGTCTTTCTGGAAAAGGTCAATTTCCGGCTTCTGCATCCAAAATCCTCCTTATCTTTCCTAACACTATGCAGTTAATAGGTAAGTATAACTAATACATTATTGTGGTATAAACGTTATTGTTGGTATTTTCAAACCAATACAAATATATGTATTCATATCTCTAACTTCAGGCTATCCCCTTCGTCATATAATTATGGCTGCTCTTTGATTTTCTAATCTTTAAATTAAAACCCATGAGATAATGGCGCCGACGAGTGACCCGATAAAAATGGGCGGAAGAGCCGGAAGCGCCTTACCCTTTTTCATAAAGTAGTTGAGATATAAAAATAAGCTGAGGGAAGCAAAAAAACCAATGCTTATAGCTTCTGCAAAACCCCCATCGATGAAGGCTGCTGAAACCAGACCTGCTGAAAATATGAGGTCTCCATAGCCCAGAGCCATTCTCTTTTTTTCACTGCCTACAGCTATTCCAATAGGGATTCTGGCTTCCTTCATTTTCTCTGCAATTTTCACAATTTTCTTATTTTTCAGAACAAAGTAATAATCAAGCAAGGAGAGTAGGGCTATTGTAATAAAAAGGCTCTTTAAGCTGAACATAAGAGCTAAAGATGCTCCAGCTATTGAAGAAAGTGACATTGCGAAAATATCTTCAGAGAGATATCTGTATTTTGTTTTCATGAGAACGAAAGGAGAAAGGAGAACAATAATAAAGAGAATATCTGAAATTGCCCCGATATGGATATAAGGGAAAAGTATTGACAGAATAATCAGCCAGGAGAAAAGAGAAATGGCGAGGAAATATAACCTGAATAATTTAAGGGATATTTTAAATTTAAAAAGGAAAAGGTAGAGATTTATAGCTATAATGAAGACAATGGGGAGAATAAAAGCATTCAATGTCGAATTCCTGGCAGGTGATAACACCTGTTGTGGACTGGTAACAGAGGAGAAGAGTTCTCTGATATAGGCAATACTTAGTAGCTGGGTTAAGATTAAGGCCATAGAGATAAAAAATAAAAGTTTTTTCATTTTTTCTCCCTGAGAAATTTGCTCTCAACTATGTCGCCATCAAAGACCATCTCGGCGGGGCCTATCATATAAGCCTTTTTCACCTCCTTACCATCAACTTCCAACTCCACAAAAACCCTGCCTCCCTTTGCATCTACCTCTATTCTTTCTCCTCTGGCCTCGCCAAGAAGATATGCAATAACTGCTGAGGCTGTGATTCCTGTTCCACATGCAAGCGTTTCGTTTTCCACACCTCTTTCATAGGTTCTTATTTTAAATTTATTCTCACCAGTCTTCTCAAGAAAATTTACATTTATTCCTTCTGGGAAAATCTTGTTGTATCTTATCTTTCTTCCAATACCGCATACATCTATACTATCAATATTTTTTGCGAATGTGACCACATGGGGCACACCGGTGTTTACGGCACTTATCTCCCTGCCATTATCCAGCCTTTCACTTATAATTTTACCTTCACCCGCTGCAGGAATATTCCCCCTATCCAGCCTGGGTTTTCCCATATCCACTTTTATATGACTCACTTCACCGCTCTCCACGACATTAACACTGAGCACTCCTGCAAGAGTTTCAACTTTAATCTCGGGTATTGTAACAATACCGAAGTCGTAGACATGTTTTGCAAAGCATCTTATTCCATTGCCACACATCTCTGCCTCGCTACCGTCGGGATTGAAAATTCTGAATTTAATGTCAGCATTTTCCGAGTCTTCAATGAGCATAAGACCATCGGCACCTATTCCGAAGTTTCTATGACATAAGTTTACGGCAGCCAGACTGAGTTTTTCTTCTGGAATGACTATTTTTCGATTGTCCACAAGAATAAAGTCATTTCCTGCGCCATGATATTTGTAGAAGTGCATAGTCAATATCCTCTGACACATATTATTTCTTGGAATCGTCCACCCAGTAAAGACTTCTCGCCTTTTTCAGCGTCTCTCCAGCCTGATTTCTATATTTAAGTGCATCATTTAAATATTCGGTAGTTTCACCACTATTACCATCTCTGCCTGTTTTGATTGCATCAGAAAGCTTGTTATCATCCAGCTTCATAAATTCTACTGATTTTTTCATGTATTCCAGAAATTCTTTCAGATTTCTGTCATCTGTATTTTTTGAAGCTTCAGTCAGCTCTTTAATGGAAAGTTTATCATATCCCATCTTTATGGCAAGAAGCTTATCAGCATTATCATAGTCATTACTCTGAATTGATGCCACAATTTCTCCTCTGAGCGCCGTGCTTTTTGTAATGTGGTTATCTGCATTCTGGAAGTGCACCCAGAATTCTTTTGAACTCTTGTGCGTGCATCCGCTAAATAGTAAAGTTATAGTCAGGACCATCAAACTTATAATAAATATTTTCCTCATATACTACACCTGCATTTCTTAATCTTCTCCGATATAAGATGATAAGGATTGTGGATGTTCAAATATTCACAACTTCTTACCTATTAGACTCTTTAATGCCTTTGAAATTAATTTTGCATCCCGGGTGAACCTTCTTCTAGCTTTTTCTTTAAGTAGAACTTCGGTTATCTTCTTTAAATCTTCTGGAGTAACTTCCCCACCGGGTGACTTCCTTATTTTTTCAGGTGATATCTCGTCCCAGTAAAAAGTCTTGCCTTTGTCCTCAAAATATATCTTTGCTATTCTATTTATACCTGAGCATGTATTTGTGCATAGCTTAATCTCCTTCAGATACATGGATAAATAAAAAAAAGTAACCACCACAGGTATTTAATTGAACAACAGGAAGGTCAGGCAACGGAAGCCAGGGGTGCTAACCTCTTTTTTCCTTTCATAAATTCGAGACTTGCTGAGATGCCATCTGTAGAACCACTTCTAATCTCCAGTATAATATTCCTCCCTATTATAAGATGTTGTAATTCCCTATAGTCTATCAGACCTGTAAATATAGGCAGATGCTCGTCCCAGGGTGTTTTTTCTATTCCATGGTTATTGTGGATATGCATATGTATTATATAATCCCTGAGTGTATTGAAGTAATCCTCTATTTTAAGATTATACATGGTTGAGGAAATAAAAACATGGCCTACATCGATATTCACCCCAAGATTGTCTTTTGATACCCTATCGCATATATCTAAAAGCTCCTGCGGGGTTTCCCCGACCCTCTTTGTACCATTCTCGTCTGTAAATATATTTTCAAGAGCTATATCTATACCATAATAGCAGGCAATCCCACAAACCTTCTTTAAATTTTCCACGGCATTTTCCTCAGCCCCCCGGCTGATTGCGTCTCCCGCATGTACAACAATGGTTTCAGCACCTATCTCGCTGCTCAGCTTTATAGTCTCTTCCATAAGTTTTATATTTCTCTCATCTATTTTTGAGAGATTAACTCTTGTCCTTTCAATGTATGAATTCTGATAGGGTGCATGAACTGTATAGTTTATATCATAGTTTTCTTTAATGGTCAGGGCAAAATTAACAATATCCTCTCCGAATTTAAGGAAGTCAACATCAGCCAGTGAAATCTCCACAACATCCACATCTTCAATGCCTACTGTTCCATGGCAGTTTAATTCCTTTACATTTGTCCAGTTTATGCCCACCTTCCTGTTGTTCATGGTTTATTATTTTAATGTATAGTTATATATACTTTTTCCAATTAGAATATATTCACTATATCTTTTATATAACCACTTATATTATATGTATTTTATATATGTATTAAATCCTACTCCGTGATTTAAAATAGAAAGAGATTAATGAACCTTGGAGAGAGCAACCACGCTGTCTCCCTTATCAAGATTCATTATTTTAACTCCCTGTGTATTCCTTCCAATAACTGAAATGTCCTTCACAGGGACTCTTATCACAATACCCTTTGAGCTGGTGAGTATAATTTCGTCATCGTCTTTGACGCTGAGTATTCCAATTACAAGACCATTTCTCACGCTGGGTATAATGTTTATTACTCCCTTACCTCCTCTGCTCTGGATTGGATAGCCCTCAACCTTCGTTCTCTTTCCATAACCATGTTCAGTAACAACGAAGATTGTCTCTCCTTTCTTTATAACCTCAGACCCGACAACCTCATCTCTTGCTCTGAGATTTATTCCCTTAACTCCCCGGGCTGTTCTTCCCATAGGCCTGACATCTCCTTCTCTGAATTTTATGGCTTTGCCATACTTTGTTGATATAATTATTTCACTTTTGCCGTCTGTCAACTCAACGTCAACCAGTTCATCACCTTCTTCAAGGCTTATGGCTCTGATACCGTCTTTTCTGGGATGTTTATAGGCAGCCAGACTGGTTTTTTTGACTCTTCCTCTCTTTGTAACAAATAATATATATCTGTCGCTTGAAAACTCCTTCACAGTTATTGTGGCTGTTATTTTCTCTCCTTCGCTTAATTTTAGCAGATTGACTATAGCCTTGCCCTGGGAATATCTGCCTGCTGTGGGAATCTCATACACCTTGAGCCAGTAGACTTTACCTTTATTTGAGAAGAATAGCATATAATCGTGGGTTGAGGCTATATATAAGTCTTTAACAGTATCTTCACCTTTAGTTTCCATGCCCATTACTCCTCTTCCACCTCTGCGCTGCATCCTGTAGGTGCTGAGAGGGATGCTTTTTATGTATCCTCTATGGGTTCTGGTTATGACCATATCTTCTCTTGCTATGAGGTCTTCAATATTTATCTCATCTTCCTGCTCTATAATCTGTGTTCTCCTGTCGTCACCGTATTTTTCCTTAATCTCAAGGATTTCTTTCTTTATAATTTCAAAGATTTTTTCTTCACTTCCAAGAATGGATTTAAGCTCTTCTATCTTCTTCAGAAGTTCTTCATGTTCATCAACTATTTTATTTCTTTCTAGAGCAGTGAGCCTGTGGAGGCGCATATCAAGTATTGCCTGAGCCTGAACCTCGGTAAGCTCGAACGTCTCTACCAGCCCTGCCTTTGCTTCCTTTACCTCTGTTGAGCCCTTTATTAATTTTATAACCGCATCTATGTTGTCGAGGGCTATTACAAGACCCTGGAGGATGTGAGCCCTCTTCTCAGCCTTTTCCAGGTCAAATTTTGTCTGTCTTATGACAACTTTCTTCCTGTGTTTAAGGAATTCCCTCATAAGCTGTTTCAAATTAAGTATTCTTGGCTCTCCATTCACAATGGTGAGGTTTATTATTCCAAATGTTGTTTCAAGTTGTGTGTGTTTGTAGAGATTTCTTAGCACAACCTCGGGTGTGGCACTGCTTTTGAGCTCTACTACTATCCTCATACCCTCTCTGTCACTCTCATCTCTGAGGTCTGAGATATCTTCAATCTTTTTGTCCTTAACAAGATTTGCTATACTTTCAAGAAGGTTGCTCTTATTAACCATGTAGGGAATCTGAGTAATTAGAATTTTTGACCTGTTGTGTTCGTCCTCTTCTATTGTTGCCCTTGCTCTTATCCTGACAGTTCCTCTTCCGGTTGTGTAGGCACTGGTTATGCCTTTATTTCCGAGTATGAAGGCTCCAGTTGGAAAGTCTGGCCCTTTTACAACTGTCATCAATTCATTGATATCCAGCCCGGGGTTATCGATGAGCATAACTATGGCATTGCATATTTCAGTTAGATTATGCGGGGCCATATTTGTTGCCATTCCCACTGCTATGCCTGATGAGCCGTTTATGAGGAGATTTGGTATTCTGGCAGGAAGAACAGAGGGTTCTTTGAGGGAATCGTCAAAGTTTGGCACGAAATCCACTGTATTCTTCTCAATGTTTGCCAGGAGCTCCTCAGCTATCTCGGAAAGTCTTGCTTCAGTGTAACGCATGGCAGCAGGTCTGTCGCCATCTACACTGCCGAAGTTTCCCTGCCCATTCACAAGTGGATACCTGAGTGAGAAGTCCTGAACCATTCTTACAAGGGCATCGTAAACAGCAGTGTCGCCATGGGGATGATATTTACCAAGAACTTCACCGACTATTCTTGCAGATTTTTTGTAGGGCTTGTTGTGGACAAGGCCAAGCTCATACATTGAGTAGAGTATTCGTCTGTGTACAGGCTTCAGGCCATCTCTGACATCAGGAAGAGCTCTGCCAACAATTACGCTCATGGCATAATCGATATAGCTTTTTTTCATCTCTTCTTCAATTTTTACCTCTATTACATTTCCCTGTGAAATCATAATTATAACCACTGTTGATTTGTCCTCTCCCAATTTAAATTTTTTTGTGAGTTATCCCGGCTATATTTCGATGATGTCAGAGAATTGATATGGGTCAAAAATATAGCAGGAATGCATGTTCGAGATAATAATTTCAGGATATTAGGCCGTATCTCTGATTAAAATAATATTTCAACATGTTAAAAATTATATCCATAACAGGGTTTACCGATACCATGAAGCTTACAAGGGTATTATTACTTGCCACAGGACTTGCTGTTCTGATATTCATAAGCGTAGACTACCCATTTGCAATGTTTACAGGGCAGCATACGTTTATTTCAGGACCCAATGTAAATTGCGCCCGATGCCATCCTGATGAAGCAGGTAATCTGTCTCTATCAGCATACCATTCCAATCTCACCTGCAGAACCTGCCACAATGTTACCTTTACGCCAGGAGAAGTTGCACATGCAGCAACAATACCCGAATGTATACAGTGCCACACAAATGTTGTAAACCATATAGAGACCATCCAATTACCCCCTTAAAACTCTGGTTCTAATTGGATAATATCAATTCGAAACTCCTTCTCCTATATCTTCCAGCTAAAATTTATAGAAAATCAGTGGAAACATGGTCTTTTAATCAGTCAACTTCCTCCCTCACCCTGCATCAGACACCAAAAGCCGATATTTTTACATGGTTTTCACTAATTCAGACTTCTTCTCCCTGTATTTAACAGTGCAATTTCAGAAATATCTGGCAAAAGAATTAACAGGGTCTATGCCATTTTGTATATTGTTAAGAATCATCATCTGGTATGCCACGAAGCTGAGTTTAGTGTAAAGTTCCTTTGAATCATTGGGTATCCCTTTCACATTGAACTTTACAGTGTCTTTGATATAATCGTTAATCCTTTCGCATTCGCTTCTTTCTTTATATGATTCATAGAAATTATCATCCAGAAGGCTCTGGTTCCTGAAATAAGCACCCACCTGTTCTACCTTTTCATGCTTATATAGGAATCTCAGTTTATCCATTAAGCTCATGTGGATATTACCACCTTCCTTCCATTTCTTATTCACCCAATGGTCGATTCTCTCCACAGTGCCCTCGTTATTTATAATTGCATTCTCCCTATTGTATATCCTTGGTGTGGCACCCAGGTGGTACCATATATCAGCATGATTTACATAGGAATCATAGCCACTATCCAGCAGGTACTCAT
>BDTY01000111.1 GCA_002897955.1 archaeon BMS3Bbin15 | reverse complement strand
GCGATTTAGTAAAATATATTAAATCTTTATTCAGAGTAAAAGGAGTATTCAGTTATGGTAAATGGGTTAGATTAATATCTTTAACTAAAGCAAATAAGATTATTAATGTAAATATTAAGAAAGTGGAGTTGGTAAAATATGGGAAAGGAATACAGTTTTAAAATTGTAATGGGGCAATTCATCCCACCCCTGAAGGAGGTGGGTCTTCTTGCCAGGATATGATAACACCTTTTTAATACTTTTTTTTATATTCAATACCTAAAAGCCATTGCATAACAAATCCTCTTAGCTGCTAGACTCCTTTGGATTGATAGCCCCTTCTATAGAAGTAGGAATCTGTATGAGGTCCTTAAAACGTCCAATAAGCCCTTCTTTAGCATTTTCCCATACAAGGGCGTGTTCCAGAACTTCGGAAAGGCTTCTAACAGCAATTACCTCGATTTTTCCCTTTTTCTTTGTGTCCAGCATGACATCCTTCATGTTACCCTGAGGGATAATGACCCTGCCTATTCCAGCACTTATTGCTGCTTCAATCTTGGCATTTACACCCCCGATAGGTAGTACATCCCCTCTGACACTCAAACTGCCTGTCATGGCAACATTCTGGTTTACAGGCAGATTCTCAAGAGCAGAAAATACTGCTGTGGCTACACTTATGCTTGCGCTGTCACCCTCCACACCTTCATACGTCTGGAGAAACTGGATATGAACATCATATTTCGAGACATCCGTGCCTGTATGTTTTTTAATAATTGCAGAGACATTCTGAATAGCTTCTCGGGCTATAATCCTGAGCTTGCCTGTTGCAATAATCTTTCCTTCGTCCCGGCTCTGAGCAGGAGTAACCTCAGCCACAATCGGCAGAATAACACCACTGTCATTACCAATAACAGCCAGACCATTAACCTTGCCGATTTCAGCACCTTCTGTCTTATATACTTCATAATCTTTCTTCTGGCTGATGTATCTGTCGGCAATCTGCTGTTCCAGAGTTTTGGAAATACTCTTAGCCTTGATTACATGTTCAGGCTCTACATATTCAGCGTTTTCGCTTATAGCAACATCACCGGCAGCCCTTATCAGACCTCCAAGACCTCTCAGTTTTAAGGTTAGATTTCCGCTGCGGCCCGCCCTCTTTCTGGCTTCTTTGATAATAAGGTCAACAGCTTCCATTGTAAAATGTGGGATTTTTTTGTCCTTGATAACTTCTTGGGCAACAAAGCGCACAAGCTTTTCGCAGTTTTCCGGCGTATCCTCCATAACATTCTTCATATAAATTTCATAGCCGTAACCCCTTATCCTTGACCTCAGGGCAGGGTGCAAATGTTTCATAACCTCAAGATTACCAGCCGCCACCAGCACAAATTCACATGGTGCAGGTTCTGTTCTCACCATTGCCCCGCTTGACCTCTCGCTCTGACCTGTGATGGAAGATTTCCCATCCTGCATTGCTGTTAGCAGGGACTGCTGGGATGACATTCCCAGTGTGGCGATTTCATCCACAAAAAGTACTCCCTTATGTGCTCTATGAATAGCACCTGCCTCGATAAGTTCGTGAGGAGGAGTTTCAAGGCCACCACTCTGGAATGGGTCATGACGTACATCACCAAGAAGAGCACCGGCATGTGACCCTGTGGCATCTATAAACGGGACAATCTTTTTGTCCTTGTTGTTTACCAGCAGCTTGGGCACCAGAACATCATCCTTAACCTTAACATACTGACGCCCCATTAGCAGGAACACAAAGGCAATAATACCCAGAAACAGAATATAGGGCTGGCGCATCACAATAGTATAATAAATTATAATTAAACCAAGTATAACAAAAAGCGCCTTGAACATTATATTTATGGGGGCCTCGGCCTTCCTCCTCTGCTCCCTGTAACCTTTAATAATTTGTTCACCGGTACCTGCCTTGACCAGTTCAATACGCGGATTATTTTTATCCTCAAGATTTGGGTGGACAAGTATGTCCTCCAGCTCTTCTATAGGCAGAAGTTCAGACATTGCCCTGCCAAGCATGGATTTACCAGTCCCTGGGTCCCCTATTAGAAGAATATGCCTCTTCTGCTTGGCAGCTTTGACTATAACTTCTACGGCATCCTCCTGACCTATAACCTGGTCGATAAGGCTCTCAGGCACCTTAACTTCCTCAGTAGTTTTATATTTATTTTTTTCCAAAAAATTCACCTTTATACTTACATCCTTTAGGTCTTTATTAACCAAACAATGAATTATAAAACATTGCTATTTTTAGGATATAACATAGCATAGATAATATATTGTATTTTTACTATTTTTCCATGTATTTACTGAAAAATGCCATGCAGCATATCACAGGGTATTATTTATATTTCCGGAAGTTCAAGTTAGGACAATGATAGTTATAGGTGTTTCAGGAAGGATAGGTTCCGGGAAGTCAAAGGTATGCGAATACTTCAGCAATAGATATGGGGCGAACAGGCTGAAGTTCAGTGATATTCTCAAAGATATTCTTTCAAGACTCTATCTTCCTCCTGAAAGAGAAAACTTTCAGAAGCTGGGTAAAGCTCTCAGAGATGCTTTTGGGGATGACATTGTTGCAAAGGCAATGAAACAGGACATTGCAGGGGTTAAGGGAGGAATTGTTGTGGTTGATGGCGTAAGATACAGAAGTGAAGCTGAGATGATAAAAAGCTTCGAAAATAGCTTTATTATATATGTCAAGGCTGCCACAATGGTCAGGTATGAGAGAACATTGCATAGAGGTGAGAAAGGCGAAGAGAAGAACAGCTATAAGGAGTTTCTAATAAGTGGAAATGCTGAAACAGAAAAACATATAGATGAGGTTGAAGCTCTTGCTGATTTTGTTATTGTAAATGAGGGCAGCTTCGAAGAGCTCTACTCCAGACTTGATGAGATTTCTGAGAAAATATTGAAAAGTCAGGCTTCTATTGAATAAAGTGGTACCTGAGTGACCACTACCGCTATATCTCTCCTGCTCTCTCCACCATTTCTCTCACATGAGCATCCATACCAACTGGCATTATATGCACACCAGGAAAATTCAGGTCTCTGGCAGCAGCTATTAGCTCTGCAACAATCTCAATAGAAGTCTCCACCCGATTTTTACTCTCCTCCAGCTTTTTCATTGTCTCCTCAGGTATCCTTATGCCAGGAACATACTTAAGCATAAACTTTGCCATGCCAACACTTTTAAGTGGAGCAAAACCGGGGAGTATAGGAAGGTCAAGATGAAATGCCTCATCCTTCAGACGCTCCAGAATCTTCACATCATATATCACCTGGGTCTGGGCAAACTCTGCACCTGCTTCAACCTTCTTCTCAAGCTTGATAATCTCTGGCTCCAGAGGCTCAATACCAGGTGAAATTCCAACCCCAATGTGAAACTCAGGCGGGTTTTCAAGCTCTGTACCTGCAAGTGTACTGCCTTCCCTCATTTTTCTCAGCATACCTGTGAGCTGGACTGAATCAAGGTCAAAAACAGGTTTGGCCTGGGGATGATTGCCCATCTTAGGGTGGTCACCAGTCAGAGCAAGAACATTCTTAATTCCAAGAGCTGCTGCACCTATAATATCACTCTGCAATGCAATTCTATTTCTATCTCTGCATGTCTGCTGATATATGGCCTCAAGCCCGAGGTCCTGCATTATCACACATGGAGCCAGAGTATTCATTATAACATCGCCTATAGGATTATCTGTGACATTAGCGGCAACCACAGTATCCTTGAGATGCTTCACCTGCTCCTTCACCTCATCAGGATTTACATCTTTTGGAGGGTCTATCTCGCCACTTATTGTGAATTCGCTGCTTTTAAGGCTCCTCATGAGTTCCGAATA
Source organism: archaeon BMS3Bbin15 (assembly GCA_002897955.1). NCBI lineage: Archaea > archaeon BMS3Bbin15. Next base: position 3,219 of record BDTY01000111.1, on the reverse strand, counting down.
ATGCTTCATTCTTCCACCTCAACCTTTCGCATGTGGGTTGCCCGTATAAAATCCTTCTCTGGAAATATTCTTCTCATATTGTCAAGCTTTCCGTTTGCCTTCAGCTTCTCATATATCTGAATCCAGGCACATGGCACATCATATTCTGAAACTCTGCTCTGACTAACCTCGCAGTTGCCATTGAAGACACCGCCGCATGGGCCATTCATGAGCGACTTGGCGCATCTCGTGACAGGGCATATTCCGGCAGTATAACCAAGAACACAGTCCCCACAACCTATACACTGCTCGATATCAAAATCACCTTCCACTCTCCTTCGCCCCATGAAGAGAGTATTCTGAGCAGGAAAAACAGGGGTATCTATTAAATTGGCAAGATTCTGTACTCCAACACCACAGGCAAGAGAAACCACAGCATCAATACCTTCAGCTTCTTCTAAACCCTCAATACTTCTTGCAACCTTCTTTATAATCTCAGAATTATCAAGAGCTTCAGCTTCCTTCTCTTCCATGAGATAACACTGCCTTGCGCTTATCCCTGTAGCAACAACGTCAATACCCTTCTCTCTGAGCTTCTCAGCCATCTCAATAGTTTGCTTTCTTCCTCCAGTTTTGTAGAAGGTGACACACCCTCCGCATCCGATTATAGCTACCTTCTCACTTCCCTGAAGCATACCAGTAATTTCCTCCAGATTTTTCTGCTTTGTTATAATCATTCTGCACCCTCTAAAAGTTTTTATCATGTATCTTTAGCAAAGAATATAAAGCCTGGAATTTAACTTTTACTATAAGACTTCTGATAATATCGAGGCATAAACGATTGAGGAATGAATATGATTTCAGGACTGTGCCATATATGCGGAAAACCTGCAAAATTCACCTGCGCTCTGTGCGGCAAGCCTGTGTGTGAGAAGCATCTCAGCCCGGGTGGTATATGTATGACATGCTTTCAGGGAAAAAAGATTTAGGATTTATCTTCTTCCTATCCTTAAAGCATTGAGTATCACAGCCAGGGTCAGCCCCATATCACCTATTCCCACGGCCAGCCATAGCGTAACATATCCCGGGAGGGTGAGTATTGCCAAGGAGCCCTTGATTAAAATTGCTGCAACTACATTCTGTCTAACAACTGACATGGTTCTGTTGCTTAAATCCAGAAGGTGAACCACCTTTGAAATATCATCATGCATCAGTGCTATATCCGCTGTCTCAATTGCTATATCCGAGCCTATGGCACCCATGGCTATACCTATATGAGCCTTTGCCATAGCCGGAGCATCATTCACGCCATCACCTATCATAACAACATGGTCATACTTTTTCAGAAGTTCTTCAACTGCCTTCGCCTTGTCCTCGGGCAGAAGCTCAGCCCTGTACTCATCTATATCAATCTTCTCGGCAATCGCTCTGGCTACTCTTTCATTATCTCCGGTGAGCATGACAGTCCTTACCCCCTTACTTTTCAATTCCTTCACAGTCCTCTGTGAATCCTTTCTTATTCTGTCAACGAGAGCAATAACACCAATAACATGACTATCACTGCCCACAAACACCGCAGTTTTTCCTTCTTTTTCCAGATTATCCAGTACCTCTTCGGAGAAATCAACACCTATCTCCCTGAAGAAGTTCCTGTTACCAACAAAAAATGGAGTACTATCAATTTCCCCTCTCAGACCCTTTCCTGCAACAGACTCGAATTTTGATACTTCGAGTAGTTCAATACCTCTTTCCTCAGCACTCCTCACAACAGCCTCTGCAATAGGATGTTTTGATTTTGCTTCGAGAGAAGCTGCTATTTGCAGAAGTTTCTCATCAGAATATTTATTTAAAGCAATAACGTCTATAACATCAGGTTTTCCCCTTGTTAGAGTGCCTGTTTTATCAAAAACTATAACTTTGGCATTCTTTATCTCCTCAATATAGCTTCCTCCTTTAATGAGAACTCCATTCTTCGCAGCGGAAGTTAATGCAGAGACCATGGATACAGGTGTTGAAATTGCAAGGGCACAGGGACAGGAAATAACAAGCAGCACAAGTCCACGATAAAACCACTCTGTAAATGGTTCGCCAAAAATCAGTGTTGGAACTATAATCACAAACAGGGCGAGGCCTATCACTGCAGGAGTATAGGATTTTGCAAACCTATCAATAAATATCTCTGTTTTTGACTTTTCCTTCTGGGCATCCTCAACAAGCCTTACAATTTTTGATATCGTGCTTTCATCAGACTTTTTTGCAACCTCTATTTCAAGATAACCCTCCTCATTTATTGTGCCTGCAAAAACCTCTGCACCCTCTACTTTTAAAACAGGCATACTTTCTCCAGTTATTGGTGCCTGATTTACAGATGATGTGCCCTTGATAACCAAACCATCCAGAGGAATTCTATCCCCCGGCTTTATTACAACAATGTCTTCAACTTCAACCTCATGAACGTTAAGGGTTACCTCCTTTCCATCTCTCTTAACTGTAGCTGTTTCCGGAGCGAGTTTCATCAGTGATGTAACTGATTTTCTTGCTCTTTCAGCTGAATAGTCTTCAAGGAATTCAGCAATAAAAAAGAGGTATATAACTGCTGCACCCTCTTCTCCATGGCCTATTATAAAGGCTCCGGTGGCAGCTATAGTTATCAGGAAATTTATAGTAAGATGTCCTTCTAAAGCTGATTTGAGTCCATTCTTTATAATGTCACGGCCTGAAATAGCAACAACACTCAGAAAAATAATCTGGGCTATCAGCCTGAGTTCTGTGAAAAACTCCAGATATAAGCCTATAGCAAGAAGAAAACCGCCTGCTGCTATTATCTTTTTATGCTCCCGCATGGACTCTTCAGACCCTCCTTCGAATATATCACCTGTAGAACAGAAGGAACAGCCTTCAGTGCTGCAGCTTTCTCCGTGTTTATCATATCCAGGCAAGGATACCCACCTCCTTCAGGGGTGGGATGAATTGCCACATTACAATTTTAAAACTGTATTCCTTTTCCATATTTTACCAATTCCACTTTCTTAACATTGGTGTTAATAATTTTACCTGCTTTGGTTACCAATCTGACCCATTTACCATAACTGAACCCTCCTTTGACTTTACACAGTATTTTCTTATATTTCACTAAGTCATTGGGCTGTAATTCATATCTCTGTCGTCTGATAGAGGGTTTGAAACCCACCCTATTGGTTTGAATACTTCTGTTATTCCTTCTGGTTTGTGTTGCCATAT
>BDTY01000110.1 GCA_002897955.1 archaeon BMS3Bbin15 | reverse complement strand
AAGCTGCCAAGGCTATAGCCGAGGAAGCCAAAACAGATAATGTTATTGTTGATACCCACTGTACAATAAAGACTCCACGGGGATATCTTCCGGGGCTGCCAAGCTGGGTTCTGGAAGAGTTGAGACCCAATCAGTTTATACTTGTGGAGGCTTCCCATGAGGAGATAGCTGGAAGAAGAAATAAAGATGAGACACGGGTTAGAGATATGGATACCACTGAAGAAATAAAAGAGCATCAGGAGATAAATAGAGCGACTGCCATGGCATACTCTATGTTTACTGGTGCTATTGTTAAGATTATAAAGAACCATGATGGCAGACTTGAAGAAGCTGTTGATGTATTGATGAGGGCGATATAATGGTAGGTTTTCTTGCACCAGTATATGATATTATGACCGCTGCATTTGGCTGGCTTTTTTATTTGACTCCGGATAAAAATCTCAACTATATGCTGGGAGTATTCATCATAGCGACAGCTATCTCCATATTTATAACAGTGATTACAGGTAAAGTTGTTGACCAGAAGAAGATGAAATCAACGAAGGAGAAGATGAAGGGGTATCAGGAGAGGGTTAAAAAAGCCCAGAAAGATGGGAACACGAAAGAGATGAACAGATTAAATAAGGAGATGTTATCCCTTCAGGGTGATATGTTCTCCAACAGCTTTAAGCCAATGATTTTCACAATGGTTCCAATACTTCTGATATTCTCCTGGTTGAGATATTATGTTCCATCAGATATCAATATTGTCGAACTTCCTTTCTTTCTCCCCATATGGGGCAATAAACTCGGCTGGTTTGGCTGGTATTTTATTACCTCCATTGCAGTTTCGCCATTGGTAAAAAAGATTTTAAATTTAGAAATGTAGGTGGTTAAATTATGGTTGAGCCAAGATATAGAACAGATTCCGTGAAACCCAGAGCTAAAAAGACACCGGGCGGTAAGATTGTGGTGCATTACGCAAAGAAGAGAGTAAAAGCACCAAAATGTGCAAGGTGTGGAAGAAGGCTTGAGGGTATGAAAATTCTCCGTTCCAAGGTTCTCAAAAGAGTGAATAAGTCAAAGAAAAGGGTTAACAGACCATATGGTGGGTACCTTTGTTCAGGCTGTATGCGACAGGAGATAAAAGCAAAGGTAAGAAAAGAATGATTATTACTATCTCAGGCCATATAGGCAGCGGAAAGACAACAATAGCAAGAGCCCTATCAGAGAGATTTAAGCTGAACCATATCAGTGCAGGTCAGGTTTTTAGAAACATGGCAAAGGAGCATAAAATGAACCTTCAGGAGTTCTCAAAGCTGGCTGAAGAGAATCCAGAGATAGACAGAGAGGTGGATAGGAGACAGGTTGCTCTTGCTAAAGATGGTAATGTTGTTGTTGATGGCAGGCTATCTGCTCATCTCATAAAGGATGCTGATTTCAAAATCTGGCTTAAGGCAAATATTGAAGAAAGGGCAAGAAGGGTATCCAGACGTGAGAATATAGCCTATGAGGTTGCTTTGAAAGAAACCCTTGAGAGAGAGAACAGTGAAAGGAAGAGGTATAGAGAAATTTATAATATTTATATTGATAATCTTAAGCCCTACGATGTTATTCTCAACACTGAACTATGGGATGTTGAGAGTATTATAAAGGTAATAGTAAATATGGTAACTTCCTCCAAAATGTGGATGAAGCCACGCCGCGAGGCAAGGCAGACTTAAAAGGAGTGAAGAGGTGATATAGATGCTTGATATAGGAAGAATTTGTGTAAAACTTACAGGAAAGGAAGCTGGAAATAAGGCAGTAATAGTTGACATTGTGGATAAGAATTTTGTGCTTGTGGACTCCCCATGGGTAAATAGAAGGAGATGCAATATCAAACATCTGGAGCCTCTCGATAAAGTTCTTCAGATTTCACGGGGCGCTTCCAGTGAAGAAGTTGAGAAGGCTCTGAAGGAAGCAGAAATAGAAGGTTAAGATGCAGAAACTGCCTTCCGAAACAGAGAGAAAACTTGTTACTCTGTCCATTGCCACCACTGATAGTGGCTATGGGAAAGAACCTGAAAAACGCACTATAGAGGAGCATCTGAAGTATGGTTTTGTGGATCTGAATAAACCTCAGGGGCCCACCTCTTATGGGGCTGTGGTCAGGGTGAAGAAAATTCTCGGAATTAAAAAGGCTGGGCATGGGGGGACTCTTGATTCCAATGTATCAGGTGTATTGCCTGTAGCTCTCGAAGAATCCACAAAGGTTCTGGGCTCTCTTCTGAGTGCAGGAAAGGAATATGTGGGTATGATGCATCTCCATGAAGAAGTTGATGAGGAGAAAATTAAGGCGGTTTTTTCTGAGTTCGAGTGTGAGATAATTCAGCGCCCTCCAGTTAGAAGTTCTGTGAAACGGCAGCTCAGAAAGAGAAGGATTTATTATCTGGAGTTTCTTGGAAAGGATGGAAGAGATGTTCAATTTAGAGTTGGTTGTCAGGCAGGCACATATATAAGAAAGCTGTGTAATGATATGGGGGAAGTGCTGGGAACAGGTGCTCACATGGTTGAGCTTCGTCGGACAAAGAGCGGTAGTCTTACAGAGGATAATATGGTAACGCTGGATGACCTCAGGGATGCCTATACTCTATGGAAGGAAAAAGGCATTGAGGAAGGTCTGAGAAAAGTAATCATGCCTGTTGAGAAGGTTGTAAGCTTTCTTCCAAAAGTGATTGTCAGGGATAGTGCTGTTGATGCTATATGTCATGGTGCCCCTCTTGCAGTGCCAGGCATAACAATGCTTGATACCAGGCTGGAAAAGGGCAAGATTGCTACTGTTTTAACATTAAAGGGAGAGCTTGTAGCCACAGGCATTGCTATGAAGGATACAGCTGAGATTCTCAGCGAGGGTAAAGGTATTGCTGTTAAAACTGACAGAGTACTAATGAAGCTAGGAACCTATCCAAAATTCCAGAAAAGATTTACAAATGATGACGGGCCTGCGGGGAATTGAACCCCGGTCCCCGGGTCCGAAGCCCGGAAGTCTATCCACTAGCCTACAGACCCATATTATCTAACTCAAATCTTCTCTGAGTTCATCTGGAAGCATATGGGGAATATCATCTATTATAGGATACCACCTGCTACAGGCTTTGCATATAAGTACTTCACCCTCTATTTCCTTTAAGTTTCCGTTGCACTTAGGGCAGACTTTACCTTTGAATTCCCTGCCATAATATCTTATGTCATCTTTTTCACAGTAGTAGAAATCCTCTTCACCCCTGTACTCGATATCTCCTTTACACATGGGGCAGGCAATAATATCAAGAAGTTCGTTACTCACTGGCATTTTCATCCTCCTCTAAAACCTTATCTGCAATTTTTAAATCTTCAATATAATTAACATTTACAGCAAATCTAGGATTTGTTACTACAAGATGGCATTCATCACCGTTAAGTTTCCTACCGTCAATTACATTTATGCCTGCTGGTATACCAGTATCAAACTCTATATCAGCCCTAAGGCCAAGTTTTTCATAAATCTCTTTTTTACACATAACAGCCAGAGATGGGCAGTCCTGGAAGATATATTCCCTGAGCACATATCTGATATCTTTCTTTCTTATCAGAGGCAAATCACCCGTTAGAGTTAAGATTTTCTCAGGCTCAAGCTTCCTCAGAGCATAGATTAAATCTTCAACATAACCCATAGCAGGAGTATTAATAATGTCTATACCTTTTGCTTCAAGATATGCTTTTGTTTTGGGTGTATTTTGTGTAACTGTCACAGCAATTCTTTCTATCTCTTCAATATTCACAGCTTCAATTATATAGTCTATTATAGCTTTCCCCCTAAATTTAAGAAGGGGCTTCTCAACTTCAACCTTCAACCTTGTCGCTTTACCTCCTGCCATAATAAGAGCTGAAAAACTCATAAGAGCACCATAAGAGTAGCAGTTCTAACTATTTCATTTATAGCACCAAGAATATCGCCAGATATACCTCCAAAGCTCTTCTCTGCATTCTTCACAATAAGAAATGTTAGAATAATAGCGTCAAGGAGAACATAGGGTGCTTTGAATAAAGCTAATGCAAGGAAGGGCAGATAGACCAAGAAGGTTTTAAATAGAAGAGGCTGATTCCCCTTGATGTTGCTGAAAAAAATAGTTCCCGTACCTCTATGGCTGGCTCCTTTTGAGATATAACATGCCAGTACCATGGAAAACTTGGCTGTACTTTCTGCAACAACAAGCTGAATAAGTAATCCATAACCATGCTTTATACTCAGAAATCCAGCAAGAAGAACAAAGAATCCAGTGCCAAAGGCAGAAACACCATGATTAAGGTCATGCATTGCCCCGAGCTTTTTCTCTATATTACCTCGTACAAAAAGAGCATCGGCCCAGTCAAGCAGCCCATCAAGATGGTGAAAGCCTGAGAATATGTACAGGGAGGCTAGGGCTGCAAGCGCAACTATATCCCAGGAAAAAAAGTAGGCAAATGTAAAAGCAATAAGAGAAGCTAAAACACCTATAATAGCACCCACAACAGGAAAAGTCCAGGAAGCTCGGGCTACGTTTTCGACTCTATCCATTCCTACTGGAATTATGCTGAGAAATCCGAGGGCTGCTCTTAGATTCTTTAGCATGTTCATTCTTAGGCAGGATAACTTTAAAAATACTCCCCCGGGGTATGTTGTCTTCAACCCAGACTTTACCCTGATGCATCTCAACAATAGACTTTACAATAGCCAGGCCCAGACCACTTCCCCTTACACCCTGTTTATCTCCTCTTGTAAACCTCTCAAATATGGATTCTTTGTATTTGTCTTCTATTCCTGAGCCTTCATCTCTCACTTCTATGTAACAGTTTCTATGGTTTTCTTTAGTAATTACTTCAATATTTGTATCTGGTCCAGAATATTTCAGGGCATTTGATAGGAGGTTTACAAAAACCTCTTTAATTATCATGCTTCCAGTTATTATACATTTTTCGCTTTCAAGTTTAACTTTGATTTTTTTCTTCCTAATTATAGGCTCCAGCTCATCAATTACGTTCTCCCATACCTTTTCGATATTTATCTCTCTTGTATCAAGGTTTTTCATACTCAGACATTTTGAAAATGTCTTTATATCATTAATGAGCTCAATTATTTTGTCTATATTCCTCCCTATTATTCTGGTAAATTCTCTGGATTCACCATCAAGCTCCTTTTCATTGAGAAGCTCGACAAAATTCATTGCTATGCCTGCAGGGTTAAGCAAGTCATGTGAAAGAATATCGAATAGAAGTTCTTTCATATTGCTGTTTTCTTCAAGTTCCTTATATTTTTTCAGACTCACTTTATCCAGCATCTCTATACCCTTTAATACTTTTTGATTTCATCTTATCATCAGGCTACCCTGTCAAATAATAAAAGCACAGGTGAAATCTCCATATAATATATTTATATTCTTACCATTAAAACTCGGATAGCAGAGAATATAAACTTAACGATTATAGATAGCCAGGTACAATAATAAACTTCTGCTTACTACTTGACCTCGCCACTTAATGCCTAAAGATAGGAAATATATTGGTGTTATGCCAACTATTCCCCATGAAAAACACTACATTTTCTTTAGGCGGAATAGCCTTGTTGGACAAGGCAGAAAAAGATTTCGGTTTGATCTCCGGGATTTTTGACGGGGTCACCAAAAAGGCGAAGAATTTCGAGGGCAGAGTTAAGGTCCTCCTGAACAACCGTTTGACCCATGGGGTATCGGTGCATCGGATCCTGGACACATATCCAGAAGA
>BDTY01000109.1 GCA_002897955.1 archaeon BMS3Bbin15 | reverse complement strand
GGACTATTATCGGGGCGGTTTTCCTCAGTTTCCTCGCAAATGCGATAATCCATTTGACAGGTCGGAAAAAGAAAAACGGTCCCAGAAAGAACGTGAAGTTACTCAAAAAATACCTGACGAATTTGTCACTTACTATCATCTACCCAAAAAATGCATTCAGATTGGCTCTCGTGAGCAATATTTCACCCCCGATTTCGGACATTTTCGGGGATTTTGTACACCGATACGGTGACAAAAACCTGGATTTGCGGTGGTGAAAAGCCGTTTGGCAAATCGTGTAGGGAAAGAAATTAGGTTGGGTCAGGTCAAAATGGCGAAGTTAAGCTTAAAAAAAGCCTCGATTTTACTCCTCTTTATCGAGGTATCTTTCAAAATCCTGATTATGATTATATAATTCAGCCTCAGCCACCTTTCTGACTTCCTTATAATATAGTCAATTGGACCAAGGCTTTTGAGTTGGTTAAAGGATGCTCCGGCCGGGATTTGAACCCGGGTCGCGGGATCGAGAGTCCAGCATGATTGACCGGTCTACACTACCGGAGCATGCCTTTTAATTCAAAGAATTACATTTAAAAAATTTGCTGTAATTAAAATTTCTTGCTGTTCATGGACATATTTGATGAGATATGTCTTAAATCTTTTCAGTCAGAGATGAACCGGATTTATCTATTCCTGATAACTTATTCTTTATTTCTTTTAGCTCTGTCCTCGAAACCTCTACAGTTTTATTTATGCCACTGAGTCTTCGATTCAATGCCCTTACCTGAAGTAATATGAGGATTATTACAATAAGCAGGGCAAAGTTGATTATTATGAAAATATCTCCCGGTATCATTTCGAACCTCTACAGCTTCTTTGAAAGTTTTACTATTTCCTCAGCATCAATTTCATATTTCTTTTTTAGCACATTCATTCTTTTCTTAATATTCATTACCTCTGCATGTGTGGTATCGGCAACACTGCCCACCTTCTTTAGTCTTCTATTTAAAACTATAACCTCCAGCAGAAGAATAACAATAAGAGTTGTGGTAATAGCCGTAAGCGAATAGAAAAACACAAGATAGCCATATATATCCAAGCTTTTAACCTCTTTTATTCATAACATAATCTATTTTATACTATAAATATTTTTTGAGATGCTATTCAAGGATGTTATAAAAATCTATAAGCCCCGTAGTGTAGAGGTCAATCATTCGGGACTTTGGATCCCGAGACGGCGGTTCGATTCCGCCCGGGGCTATAATCTGTTTACAAATCTCTCCATTCTGTTAAGAGCTTCATTTATATCTTCATGCGAAGCTGCATAGGCCAATCTTAAATAACCCTCACCACTGCTGCCAAATACATTCCCCGGAACAACTGCAACTTTCTCCTCCTCAAGAAGTCTCGTTGCAAATTCCTCTGAGTTGAGCCCTGTACTCTTAATTGATGGAAAAGCATAGAATGCTCCACCCGGCTCAAAACAACTCAGTCCGATTTCTCTTAGCCTCTTTACAAGAATTCTTTTTCTCCTGCTGTACTGCCTAACCATCTCCTCAACGTCCCTATCACCTGCGGTGACTGCTTCAAGAGCTGCCTTCTGACTCATTATAGGAGCGCAGAGCATTGAATACTGGTGAATCTTCATCATAGCTTCAATAATCTCTTCACTGCTCATCGCATAGCCTATCCTCCAGCCTGTCATGGCATAGGCTTTGGAAAACCCGTTAAGATAGACTGTATTTTCTCTCATACCATTGAGAGAGGAGAAACATGTATGCTCACCTTTATAAGTGAGTCTGTCATAGACTTCATCGCTTATTACAGTAAGGTCATATTCCCTGACTATATCTGCTATATCTTCAAGGTCACCTTTGCCCAGGGTTGCCCCTGTCGGGTTATTTGGATAGCTGAGCACAAGAACTTTTGTCTTCTCTGTTATTTTCTTCTCAATATCTTCAACCATAGGCTTGAACTCGTTCTCTTCTACTGTTTCAACTATAACAGGTTTTCCACCTGCAAAGATTGTGCATGGTTTGTATGAAACATAACTCGGCTCAGGTATCAGAACCTCATCTCCAGGGTTAACAACCGCTCTGACAGCAAGGTCGAAGGCCTCGCTCACGCCTACAGTAATAAGAACTTTATTCTCTGGATTATATTCGACATTATAACTTTCTTTAACCTTCTCTGCAATTGCCTCTCTGAGCTCAAGAATACCATAGTTGGAAGTGTACATGGTATGACCGCGTTCAAGGCTGTATATACTTGCCTCTCTTATATGCCACGGTGTAACAAAATCAGGCTCTCCAACGCCAAGAGATATAACATCATCCATACCAAGCACAAGGTCAAAGAACTTCCTTATACCTGAAGCAGGTACCTTCCTTACCCTTTCAGCAATCCCTGACATAAATTAACCTCATAAGCTTATGGGCTGTCTCTCAGCTTCCTCCCTGTCAAATAGAATATCTCCGTCTTCCTTATACTTCTTTAGTAGAAAATGGGTGGTGGTACTTGTTACCTGGGGCAGAGGAGCAAGCTTCTGTGCAACAAAACCTGCAACCTCCTTTATGTTATCCCCTTCCACAAGTACAAACAGGTCATACATACCTGAGACCAGAAAAAGATTTCTAACCTCGGAAAAGCGCATCAGGCGTTCGGCTATGGAATCATAACCCCTATCTCTTTCAGGATGTATTTTCACATCAATCATAGCATAAACCTTTTCTCTGCCAAATTTTTCCCAGTTGATTACGGCTTTATACTTCCTTATAATCTTCCGCTCTTCCATACTCTTTATTATCCTGCTTATCTCTTCAGCTGGAATATCAAGCATTGTGGCTATATCCTCATCACTAACTCTTGCATTGTCTTCAAGTATTCTGAGAATTTCATCCTCTTTACTCATCTCGGACACCTTCTTGTTTTTCTCATCAGTATTAAAATTAGTAACTTCTTGCTTTTGTTATTTTCTATACCACTGGCAATGGAATATCATAGAGAGATAATTGAAGAACTCATTGGAAGAGGTGCGAAAAGAGAGGATGTGGCCAAGATAAAACTGGGGGTGGCAAGGAAGTACAGGCTGAGCAGAATACCTTCCAACTCTGAAATCCTCGGTCATGCTGAGGAAAATGAGAGGGACTTTCTTCTGCCTATTCTAAAAAAGAAGCCTGTGAGGAGCCTCTCAGGTATAACTGTAGTTGCTGTTATGGCAAAGCCTGCTCCCTGTCCCGGTGAATGTATATACTGTCCCAGAGGAGAAAATGCTCCACAGAGCTACACCGGTTTTGAGCCGGCAGCACTCAGGGCAAGGGCAAATGATTATAACCCATATCTTCAGGTTAAAGAACGACTGAATCAGCTCAAATGCACAGGACATAGCATAGATAAAGTCGAGCTCATAATTATGGGGGGTACATTCCCTTCTCTTGAAGAAAGCTATCAGAATGGCTTTGTAACATCCTGTCTGGATGGCATGAGTAACTTCCCTTATGAGCAGGAAAAGCTGTCAGAGAATGCGGGTGAGGCACAGGAGAGAAATGAAAGAGCCAGAGTGAGGTGTGTTGGAATCACCTTTGAAACCAGGCCAGATTTTGCCAGGGCAGAGCATGTCAACAGAATGCTCGACCTCGGTGCCACCCGTGTTGAAATTGGTGTTCAGACTCTCAGCAACAGAGTTTACAGAAAGGTGAAAAGAGGGCATAGCGTTGAGGATGTGATTGAAGCGACAAGAATACTCAAAGATGCTGGACTTAAGGTTGGATACCACATGATGCCTGGCTTATTTGCTTCACCGGAGGAAGACATTGAGATGTTCAGGAAGCTATTCTCGAATCAAGACTTCAAGCCTGATAATCTGAAAATATATCCTACACTTGTTATTAAAGATACGGAATTATATAACCTGTGGAAAAAAGGAGACTTCACACCTTATTCCAGCGAAGAAGCAGGAGACCTCATAGCAGGGATAAAAGCTCTTCTTCCAAAGTGGGTAAGAACAATGCGAATTCAGCGTGATATCCCTGCAAACTTAATTGAGGCTGGAGTCAGGAAGGGCGATATAGCTGACATTGCCCTGAAAAAGCTTAAAGATAGGGGAAAAAGCTGTAAATGTATAAGGTGTAGAGATATAGGACACATGGGCTATAAATATGGGATTGAAAGCTTGCAGGAGAATCGCAGGTTAATGATGGAGAGTTACTATGCTTCCGGGGGTGAGGAGAAGTTTATAAGTATTGAGGATATTAAAGAGGATGCTCTTATTGCATATCTGAGGCTTCGCTTCCCCTCTGATAGGGCAGAGAGAAGTGAGGTTAAAGATTCTGCCATAGTGAGGGAGCTTAGAGTTCTGGGAGAGGCTCTTCCTCTGGGTAAAAACTCAAAAAGAGCTGAGCAGCACAGAGGTTATGGCAGTGAGCTTCTTTCAGAAGCCGAGAAGATTGCTTCAGAAGAGGGTTTCGACAGGGTTTTGGTTATAAGTGCGATAGGCACAAGAGAGTACTATTCTCGCCTGGGCTATTCCAGGCTTGGTCCATATATGGCAAAGTCTCTCTGAAAAAGATTGAAGAGCACACAAAAAATTTCATTAACCCGGGGGATAACAACTGTCAACCCAAAACCCAGATATTTAACTGTCACCTGACAGAGTCACCAGAAATCATGCAGAATTTAAGAAATGTGGTGAAAGAGTGACACGTGATAATAAAAAATGGATTGGAACGATATTTCTGATTGGTGCTTTGTTTGTAGTCTTTTTAACTGCCGGCTGCACCAGTCATAGTGAGGTAAAAAACACAAAAGCAGTGAGTAATGTCAACTTAGAAACTCAGGTTTTGAAGGTGGGAGAATTATGGGGGCTTAAGACCCTTGACCCTGCCAAGAGCGGTACTCTCATAAAGGAAAAGGCCATGGTTGTGGAAAATCTCATAGAAGTTGAACCAGACTTCACATTAAAACCAGGACTGGCAACCTCATGGAAAAGACTTGATAATACCACCTGGAAAATCCAGTTAAGAAAAGGAGTATTATTCCAGGATGAAAGCCCCATGACATCAAAGGAGGTGGTCTGGTCTTTGCAGCGTGCCCTGAAACTGAACCCTTCTACGGCTTCATTGACCAATATCAAGGAGGTTAAAGAAGATGGTACCTACAGCCTTCTGATAACCACGAATGGGCCAGATGCAGCCTTGCCGGCTGCTTTAGCCTACTCAAAACTGGCTATTGTAAGCCCTAATTCGAATATGACAAAAGGCGGGACAATAATAGAACCAATAGGCACAGGACCCTTTATGTACAAAGCCTTTGATTCCACAACAGGACAGCTGACAGTGGTCAAAAATAAGAACTACTGGGGTAAAAAGCCCAGGCTGGATAAAATAATAATAAGGTCCATCACAGACCCTTCCACCAGGGCTATTGCCATTGAAAAGGGTGAGGTTGACTTCACCTGTGGTGTGCCCTATGGCGATGTAAAACTTTTGCAGAACACAAAAGGGATTAACGTAGAAATCGACCCCACAGCAAGGATTTACTGGCTTGCCTTTGGTAGCCTCAAGGGGACACCGTACCATGACAAAAGGGTCAGACAGGCCATAAGCTACGCCATAAACCGAAAGGGTATTGCAGAGTATGCCTTAAATGGTGTTGCCACCCCTGCCAAGGGCTTCTTTTTGCCAACAATGCCATGGGCCAACAAGAGTATAGAGGGTTATAGCTATGACCCTGAAAAGGCAGGTAATCTCTTAGAAGAGGCAGGCTGGAAATTGAATTCCCAGGGAATCAGAGAGAAAAACGGCAAAATCTTCTCTGCCACTCTTTACACATATCCTCAAAGGCCAGGTATGAAGCCCATGGCTGAAGCTATCCAGTCTGAACTCAAGGCCGTTGGGCTTAAGGTGGATGTGAGGGTGATGGACCCCAGCGCCATAGAGGAGGCTGAAGGACCAGGAGACATGAAAGTTGCTTCAAATGCCATGGCTATGTTGCCTGACCCTGACTACTTCCTTCGCAAGACTTTTGGTAGCAGGGGAGCCTTTAACAAATGGGGCTATTCCAATCCTGAGGTTGACAGCCTTTTAGCAGAAGGTCTTTCAACCTTTGATAAAGAAAAAAGGCAGAAAATTTATGATAGAGTTCAGGAGATAGCCATGGATGATATACCAGTTATACCAGTTGCCTACTACAATACTGTTGTAGTAATGAGAGATTATGTCAAAGGCTTTGTATTCAACCCTACTGCCCATGACTATATGCTTAACCCCGGTATGTATATTCAAGGCAAAAAATAGCAGGTCTTTATGGCATGTCATCCTATCTTTTTAAGAGGGCATCAATGGCCCTTTTTTCTGTTCTTCTTGTAACTTCTCTTACTTTTTCTCTTTTATCCCTTATGCCAGGAGATACGGCCACAGTAATCATTCAGGAGGTACTCGTAGGGGATAGGGGATATGTTCCGACTGCCTCTGAGATTGCAAAAGTCAGGGAGATGTACGGTCTGAATGAACCCCTGTACCTCAGGTATGTTCACTGGCTCGGTAATGCCCTTAGAGGGAACTTCGGTATTTCCTATATGACAGGGATACCAGTGAGTGATGAAATCTTCTCCAGGCTAAAAATAACCATAACCCTTGCCATAATCTCTGGCATTCTGACCTTTCTTTTTGCAATAGCAGCAGGGCTTTATTCTGCCTCAAAAAGAGGGTATATTATAGACAATGTTCTTACCTTTTTTTCAGGTCTTTTTGTCAGCATTCCCGAGTTCCTTCTTGGTCTGATTCTGATGCTGGTTTTCTCCCTCAAGATGAATCTCTTTCCTGTTTCAGGGTGGGGGTCCCCTGCTCAAATGGTGCTTCCCGCTTTGACTCTGGCCATGGGTAGAATGGCATTCACCACAAGGATTGTCAGGGCCTCTGCCCTTGACGTCATGGAAAAAGAATATATAACCACTGCCAGAGCCAAGGGTTTAAAGGAAAATTACATACTAACTCACCATGTCCTTAAAAATGCCCTTATTCCGGTTATGCCCTACATGGGGCTGGAGATTGGTTCTTTATTAAGCGGTGCTATCATTGTGGAGACAGTATTCTCCATCCCTGGTCTGGGACAACTTCTTGTACATTCTATTATGGCCAGGGATATGCCTGTTATTCAGGCCTGTGCCGCAGTAATTGCCCTGATGTATGCAACTGCCAATATCTTAGCTGATGTGTTCACCAGAATACTTGACCCTAGAATTCGCTTTGAGGGTCAAAAATGAATTTTAAAGTTCTGGTAGTGCTCATTCTAATTATTGTTTTCAGCCTGTCTGTATTCTCCATGAACCAGAATAAAACCACAAAAGTTAACTTAAAGGCAGGTCTTAAAGCCCCATCTCTGGAACACCCCTTTGGCACAGATAATCTGGGTAGAGATGTATTAATAAGAGTTGTGGCAGCAATCAGTATTGATATCCCCCTGGCACTCCTGATTGCCGGACTATCAGTATTCCTGGGAACTTTCCTTGGACTTTTAGGCGGATACTTTGGAGGTGTTTATGACAGGATACTGGTTATGGTGATGGATGTTTTCTTAGGACTTCCCAGCATGATATTTGCCCTGGTGCTGGTGGGGGCCTTAGGACCCAGTACCATGGGAATAGTATTTGCTTTGACCCTTACAGGCTGGATAAAATATGCAAGAATGGTCAGGGCATCTACATTGAGCCTCAAGGAACAGGAGTTTGTGGAAAGTGCAAGGGCACTGGGGGCCTCTGATTTTTATATAATCTCGCACCATATCCTGAAAAATGTGCTCTCCCCTGTCATAGCCCTTGGGGCTCTTCACGCAGGTCATGTAATACTCTCCGTAGCAGCTCTGGGCTTTTTAGGCCTGGGGATTCAGCCTCCAACACCTGAGTGGGGCACTATGCTAAATAACGGCAGGGTTTATATCATGACGGCCTGGTGGATGTCATTATTTCCAGGGCTTATGATTTTAATCACTGTAATGCTCTTTAATAGCCTGGGAGAAAGGTTAAGAGAAACCCTGGACACTACAAAAACCATAAGGAGGCGGAAAATTGACACTCCTTAAAATTGAAAATTTAAAAACTACCTTCTATACCAGAGAAGGTGATGTCAAAGCAGTTAACCGGGTGGACCTTGAGGTAGAAGATGGTGAAAAACTTGCAGTCATAGGTGAAACAGGCGGCGGTAAATCAGTGCTGGGCCTTTCAATCATGGGTCTTCTGCCAGAAAGTGCCAGGGTAAAAGGGAGAATATTTTTTAAGGGTGAAAACCTGTTGGAAAAGAATCCAGAGGAAATGAGAAAAATCCGTGGCAGGAGGATTGCCTACATCCCCCAGAACCCCGGGACATCGTTAAATCCTGTCATGAAGGTGGGCCAGCAGGTAAAAGAGGCGGTAATAAACTCCATGAACCTTAAAAATAAAAGGGCAGGAGAAAGGGTGCTGGAACTCTTTAAATCCGTTAAGCTCTCTGAACCAGAAAAGTTAATAAACCAGTATCCCTACCAGCTCTCAGGGGGTACGAAACAGAGGGTGCTGTTTTCCATGGGCATGGCAGGGTGCCCTGAGTTGTTAATAGCCGACGAACCTGCAAAAGGGCTGGACGCCCCGTTAAAAGCCCGGACAATAAAACTTCTGGGAAAAATTTCCTCTAAAACTTCCTTGCTTTTAATAACCCATGACCTAAAAGCCGCCAGAATATGTAATAAAATCGCTGTGATGTATGCCGGAGAAATAATTGAATATGGAAATAGAGAAGAGATTCTTGAAAGTCCCAGACACCCATATACTTGGGGTCTTGTCCGTTCCCTCCCGGAAAAGGGTTTCATACCCATTGAAGGTGCAAGCCCCAGCCTGATATCTCTGCCCAAAGGCTGCAGATTCCATCCGAGATGCCAGACAGTATCAATAAAATGTAGAAATGAACATCCAGGATTTAAAACAGCCGGCGGGCGCTTCTGGAGGTGCTTTCATGCTTGAAGTTGAGAACTTGAGCAAGACCTTTTCTTCTGGTCTTTTAAAAAAGAAGTATATAGAGGCTTTAAGGGGTGTGAGTTTTAAAATAAAAAAAGGCGATACCCTGGGCCTTTTAGGTGAAAGTGGCAGTGGAAAATCCACTCTGGGCAGACTCATTCTTAGGCTCATAGAACCCACTAGCGGGAAGATATATTTCAATGGAGTAGAGATTACGGCTTTGAAGAAGAAGGAACTCATAAAATTCAGACGGAAGATTCAGATAATCTTCCAGCACCCTGAATCAGCTCTCAACCCCAGGATGAGGTTATATGACTCCATGGCGGAACCTTTGAGAATACACAAAATTACCAGAACAAAAAGTGAGGAAAAGGCAAAGATAAGAGAGCTGCTGGAAACTGTCAGCCTCCAGGAAGAACTCCTCAAACGCTACCCGAACCAGCTTTCAGGAGGACAGATACAGAGGGTGGTTATTGCCAGGGTTTTAGCTCTTGAACCAGAATTTATTGTGGCTGACGAACCCACTTCCATGCTGGACGTTTCAATCCAGGCCCAGATATTAAGGCTTATGAAAGACCTTCAGAAGAAGAAAGGGATTTCCTATCTTTTTATCTCACATGACCCTGAAGTGGTGGCCCACATGGCCAGCAGGATAGGTGTGATAAAAGATGGTGAAATGGTGGAACTCGGGGAGGTAAAAGAGATATTACAAAGGCCAGAACACGCATATACAAAGAAAATTCTGACATTGTCTGAGCAGGGTTAACCCGTGGGTTAACAACTGGCAACAAAAACCAGATATTTAAAGCTGCTTAATTATATTCCTTACGGATAAGGAGGATAATCCTTGACAGACATAAAAAAGAAGCTGGAAGAAGGCTATCAGGAACTGGACAGCGTTGCCAGGAAAGGCTGCCATGGAATCATAGAGCTGGCAGAAGGTTTTGATGGAGAGGCTAAAAAGGCCATGGAAAATAAAGAAGAAATCGATGCTGCCGCATCCTTCCAGCTTGCCGGAGACGCCTATAAAACAGCATACCTCAATGCCTGCGAGGAAAATGCTGGTGCCAAGATGAAAAGGATGATAAATCAGGCAAAAAACTGCTTTCGCCAGGCAGCTCATCTCTTCGAGAAAAATAACATGCCTGAGAAGGCCGTTGATATGTACAGAGAGCTGTTAGATTGTCTTCATAAGGAGAAGATTCTCCTTACCAGATATATGGGGCTTACAGGTATAGAAATAAATCTGACTGACAGAATAGAACACTATGAAAATAAAATTGCAGAGCTTTACCATAACTAAGAACCTGCATGCTCATCCAGATGCTCCTCAAAATCTTCAATAATCTGGTCCAGGTTGTCAATTGCCTCAAATTCCCTTTTTTCGAAATTCATCCTTTTATTTCTCAATATAGCTTTATTGTCATAGTGTTCAGCCAGATTGCTCATCTTTATCTGCAGGCTCTCCACTTCACCCATCCAGTGCCTGAAATCTGTTATAAAGGCTTTGCATTGGGTGCAATTTCTGTCCATTTTCTTGGCAAGTTCCTGTAGTTTTTCCACAAATTCGTCAAGCTCCTCCTCATTCATCTTACATCCCTTCTTACTTTATTTTTCTCTTAAGCTTTATATTACTTGGGATTTGTATAACAAATGTTAGCCAGCAGGCTAATATCTACAGTTAAGAAAGAAAAAATTCTATTTGATTTGTATATCTATCTCCTTTTTGGATACAGGCAGCAACTTTTTTATTTTTACTTTTGAATCCTTCTCCAGAATATACTCGCCAATAGGTACATCAGGCACCCTGCCGTCTACCTCATATAGATAATACCCATGCTCGCCATCAATAGAGGTGATGAATTCTTTTTCGCCCATTTTTTTTACCTCTACTCCTGATATATTCTTCAAAACATCCAGCACTGATTTTCCTCTGGAAATATCCAGCTCTAAAGACTCTTTGAAATATTCAAAAGAAGTGTAAAGATTTGAAAAATTCGAGTTAAAAACATGGGTATTCCCGAAGGTTTTGCGTTCTATCAGTCCAACACTTTCCAGTATGTTAAGATGCTTTGATATGGCTGGCTTTGAAATACCTATCTTCCTGGCAATGCCACTGAGGTGCATCTCTTCCTTAGACAAAATTTTTAGAATGTCCAGTCGGGTCTTACTGCCAAGAGCTTTGAAAATTTTCTGTGAAACCATAGGGACCAATTTTAACCATTAGGTTAACATACGCAAAACAAATAGATAACATAAGTGGAGATGCAGGTCTTTTCATTTATGGCTTAGCTTTTTAAACAGTGACTATAAAGAGTATATATATGAATTCAGATGGCTTCACCTATACTCTTGAGGCTCTCATTGCTGGAGCAATACTGCTATCAGCCATGGGGTTTTACTTTTCCATCTCACCCTATGAACCGGCCGGGGTATCATATAACCCGGCAGTATCAACTCTCAATGCTCTACTGTGGGAGGGAAGCTTGAAAGAAGAGATTTATAATCAGAATTTCAATTTCCTTGACTCACAAATAGAATATGCACAGGGTAAAAATCTCGGATTCAGGCTTTATGTCTACAATAAATCCTCTCTGCTATATCAGTCTCCTATAACCATACCTGAAGGAAAGCAGACCTACTCATCTGGTATGGTTCTTTCAGGCAATGGAAGTTTCAGTTTGAGAAAGGTTAGACTGGTGGTGTGGTACAGATGAACTCAAAGGGACAGTTTTTCATAATTGCAGCCATTGCGGCAGCTTTCTTACTTCTATTACTTACCATAACTCTTCAGCCTCTCCGAAATACTCAGACTTCAGCGGGGTCAAAAGTTTTTTTTGATAATGTCAGAGAGGCAGGCAAGAATTTGATTGAAAGTTCTTATTACTCCTATCCTCCCGGAAAAAATGTCAATGTAGAGCTTGAGGAATATAAAAATTTTGTTGAGAGTTATTCAAAAAGCAGAGGTTACTATTTAACCTTCAACTACCTTAAATCAAACTGGAATGTGATTGTAAATCAGAGGCTTCAGGGCAGTTTTTCTATAAACCAGAGGTTTGAATATAAGCCTGAGATTGCTGTGCCGGAGGTTACAATGGACAGTTCATTTACAGACTGGCAGTTGCTTAATTCGTCCTCGAAAATTTGTTACTATGAGGACAGTATACCCAGTGCTCTCGATATATTTGTTACAGGTGCTATAAGACAGGGTGCTCCTTTTAATTTATTTGCTTTCTATATAAAAACAGGAGGAAATATCTCAGATACAGAAGAATACAGAATATTTATAGACTCTGACTTCAATTCATCTA
>BDTY01000108.1 GCA_002897955.1 archaeon BMS3Bbin15 | reverse complement strand
TATATATGTGCTATTCTAAAAAGTAGTATACAATTAATAATATAAAAACTATTTGCTTTTCGGAAACTGTAAATCTTGGTTAAGCATTGTAAATACAGATTATCTGAGAATCAGGGGCTAGTTTTATGGGACTTATTCTATCCTATCTCCATAATCATGCTAAAGAGAATTATATTTACAAGTGTTCTCAACTCCAGGCACCCATGGAGTCGGACAGAAGGGGTAGAATCTTCATCATCTGAACTCCTCCTTTAGCTGATAGGATGATGTGAAGAACTCCCGGGAGATGAATTCGGTGGATATTGTAACTGTTATGGTGGCAGCAGATAATATCATGAACATGATTATAATCTGGTACTGGGCTGCAAGGAGTGGGTCTGAACCTCCAAGAATCATTCCAGCCATAAGTCCTGGAATCCAGACCAAGCCCAATGTCGTCAGGGAATCCAGCCTGGGAATAAGTGAAGCCCGGATGCTCCTTTTTATGAGTTCTGCTACAGCAATCTTTGGGGTGGCTCCCAGAGCAAGGGCTGCATCGATTGTCACAACATTCCCTTTTATTTCAGCTCTCAGGCGTTCCAGAGCCAGAGAATTGATAACCATGGCATTTCCTATGACCATACCTCCTAAAGGCAATAGTATCCGGGCATTCATTTTTAAAAGGCCCATAAATACCATGAGGAAGAGAATAGAAAGGGAACCAAGGGCAATTGCCACAAGAGATATCCAGAAACTTCTTTTGAGACCCATAGCCCTCTTTTTAGAAGTATGAGCTGCTGCCACTATCATGATTCCCAGAGCAAGAAGGGTTAAAGATGAGCCTTTATAGGAGAAAATGATAAGGATTACCGAGCTAAGAATAATCAACTGTACAGATGCCCTTAAAGAAGCGATAAGAATCTCTTTTCCAAGCCCAAATCCTTTAAGGCGATTTATAAAGAGTACCAGGGCTATAAGAATAAAGGACAGAAGAAAGTGCCAGGAGGGGTTCAAATCTTTTCCTCCCTGAAGAATTCTTCCTTTGTAACTATTTTTCCCCTGCCACCTTCCAGGTGCATTATTTTATCGCCAATTCTTTTTGCCTGAGCCCTGTTGTGGGTTGCCACCACAAAGGTAATACCAGTATTCCTTTTAAGCTCGAGGATTAAATCCTCTATTATCTTCTGGGATTCGGGGTCTAGAGCTGATGTAGGTTCGTCCATGAGCAATACTTCCGGTTCATTGGCCAGTGCCCTGGCAATAGCAACCCTCTGCTTTTCGCCCTGGGAAAGGTTTTTTACCTCTCTTTTCAGGTATTCTTCAGGAAGTCCAACCTGTTTTAAAACATGGCTTTTCAGGGATTCTAAGTGTTTCACTCCCCTTATTTTAGGTCCAAAAAGGATATTTTCTTCTACAGTGCCATCAAAAAGACCAGGCATCTGGAAGACTATGCCAATCCTGTTTCTAAGGGATACAGGATTAATTTCATAGATTGATGTGCCATCCAGAAAAACGTTACCAGAATCTGCATCAGTCAATCTGTTAAGAATCCTCAGGAAAGTGGACTTGCCGGCTCCGGAGGGTCCCACGATAGCAATAGCTTCACCCTGACAGATGGAAATATTTAGATTGCTAAAAACCATTCTGCCTTTATAGCTCTTTTTCAACTCAAGGGTTTTTATTTTCTCAGCCATTTAATCTCCAGTAATATTTAAAACAATACATATTTTAAATTTCCTGGTGAAATTATCCAGGAGATAAATACAAGGAAAACCAGAAATTATGAAGAAGAAAAATACCAGAATTATAAGGACTGAAATTCAGCAGAAAAAGTGAATATTAAAATTATGATGTTGCCCTTTTCTGGTATTTCTGGTGTTCCTATTATGATATTCTCCAGTTTTGTGTCAGCCTTTTTTATATGCCTCCTTTCTTCAAAAGCCTTACTTTTATAATGAGATAATCCGCTTCATACTAAAAGGAGACATCTCTACATTCTCTCTTTTATATATTCTATCTTACACTTTGTTTTTCCTGCAACCTCATTGACAGCTTCGACACCTTCATCTCTATCCTTTTTGCTACCCACGAGGTAGAAGCGCATAATAGAGGGCATTCTCTCCTCAACACCTGCTTTTAAAGCAGCAAAACTCACTTCAACGTGCATAACTTCAACATCAATGTCTTTGAGGGCTTTTTCAAGTTCGAATATTACACTTTTTTCAAGGATATGACCTACCATTCTTATCTCGGTCTTGGGTTCCAGCAAAAAACCACCTCATTTTTAATTTGATATAGGAGAATATAATTTTTACCCTTAAAAATTTATCAGGATGAAGGCACAGGTATGCTTCAGCTTTGCGAATGTTTTAAGTTGTTATTAAATTTAACTTTAATTGTGTTGAGTATTGAATCTGGTATAATAGAAAGGTTTATTCTGTTTGATTATAAAGAAGGGTTACTCCTGCCTATTAAAACGGGAAGTGGGGTATAAAAATAAGCATCTGAAGCTTCTGTATGGTTTTTGGGTATTATGGATAGAGAGATTGTAAGCTTAAAGAATTTATACGTTTATTTCAATAATACAGTCAGTCTTGAAGATATCAATCTTTCTATAAAGCAGAATACTTTTCTGGGGATAATTGGACCAAACGGTGGGGGAAAGACAACATTATTGAGAGTTATTTTAGGGTTAATAAAACCTGATAGGGGAGAAGTCAGAGTCTTTGGAAAAACTCCGGAAGAAGGCAGAAAATTCATCGGTTATCTACCTCAGTACAATCTATTTGACCATAGTTTTCCTCTAAATGTCTTTGAAGTTGTCCTCATGGGGAGATATCGTGGAATATTCAAAGACTACTCTAAAGAAGATAAAGCTGCTGTCATCAATGCATTGAAGACTGTGGGTATGTTTGAGTTTAAAGATAGACAGATAGGCAGGTTATCCGGGGGACAGCTTCAGAGGGTTTTTATAGCCAGAGCAATTGTAAGAGAACCAAAATTGCTGTTACTTGATGAACCAACAGCAAGCATCGACCCGGAAATGCAGAGGGCATTTTATGACCTGCTATTAAAGCTGAAGGAAAGAATGGCTGTGGTTCTTATTACGCATGATGTGGGTGCTGTATCTGTTTATGTTGATGAGATTGCATGCTTAAATCGCAGGCTGTTCTATCATGGGCCGAAGGAAGAAGGATTGGATAAGATTGAAGAAATGTACAGATGCCCTATAGATTTGATAGCTCATGGCGTACCACATAGAGTTTTGAGGGGACATTAGTAACATGATAGAACTTTTTATTAAATATGAATTTATGAGAAATGCTCTGATTGCGGCAGTTCTGGCAGGTGTAACCTGTGGAATTATAGGCACCTATGTCGTTATAAAAAGAATAGTATTTCTCAGTGGAGGAATTCCACATGCTACTTTTGGTGGTATAGGTCTGGGTTACCTTCTTGGAATAAATCCTATTTTGACTGCCATTCCATTCAGTGTATTATCAGCCTTTACAATTGGAGCTATTCACAAAAAAGCAAAGGTGAATGAAGATACAGCTATTGGAATTGTGTGGGCGGTGGGTATGGCACTGGGAATTATATTCATTGGCCTGAGCCATACTCCTGCTTCTGACCTGATAGGATATCTATTTGGAGATATTCAGACAGTTCAGGTTTCAACTCTTCTTATGATGCTGATTCTTGATATTATTATTCTTATATCAGTGTTCCTATTTCACAGAGAATTTCTTATTGTAGCATTCGACGAGGAGTTTTCAACGGTTGCCGGAGTCCCATCAAAAAGCATGTATTTTTTACTTCTGGGTCTTATTGCCCTGGGTGTTGTTGTTTTAATAAAGGCTGTGGGTATTATTCTGGTTATTGCTCTTCTAACCATTCCTGCAACAATAAGCAGGAAGTTCACATCTAATATCAAAAAATTGATGTTTATCTCAACCTTCGCTGGGATTACTCTCACTGTAATTGGTTTATGGCTATCCTATCTGTTTGATATGGCTTCTGGTGCAACAATTGTTCTGGTTCTTGGAATAGCATTCGTTATATCTTCATTTTTAGACAGATAAAAATGTTTTAACCAGCTCTTTCCTTTATAACCATCTTGTTCAGTTTTTTTATCTCTCTGTAAATGTAATCTCCCAATTTTGTGTACTCCTTTCTTTCCAGAGTTTCAGGAAAATATAACTCTGCTCCATAGCCGTGGCCATGGAACTTCTCAACCCAGTTGGGGTGCACCTTAATTTCTTTTCCGCCTTCAAGTTCTGTTCCAGGGTAAATTGTGGCAAGACTCAGAAGAATCTGCTGTGGTCTTGTTTCTCTCAGAAGTCTGACAGTAGCTTCTACATTTTCCCTGCTCTCTCCAGGGAAGCCATAGGTAACATAGGCTCTCACATTTAAGCCATATTGCTTTGCCATCAGAATAGCCATCTTAACTTCTTCAACATCAACTTTCCTGTTGCAGGCATCCAGAACCTGCTGAGAGCCAGAATCCACTCCAAGGCAGACAAGGTCGCAGCCTGAGTTCCTGAGAGCTTCGAATAACTCTTTATCTAGATGGTCTGCTCTTGTTTCAATACTGTATTTGAAGTCCTTAAAGCCTTCTTCTTCAATCATTGAACATATCTCAAGGGCACGCTTTCTGTCAAGAGTAAATGTGCTGTCCATGAAGCGGAGCCTCTTCTTACCCATATTGTAAAGGGCTCTGACTTCGGTCATGAAGTTTTCCGGGCTTCTGAATCTTACCCTGTGCTGCCAGAAGCTGGAGGCTGAACAGTAAGCACAGGAGTAGGGGCAGCCTCTGGCAGAGACAAGGCTCATTATCTTATATTCCTTCATTGGGAAGAACTCCCACGCAGGCATGGGAATCGAGTCAAGGTCTTCAATTAAATCCCTATCGGGATTGTTTATAATTTCTTTATTCCTATGGTATGAAATCCCTTTTATGTCCTCAAGAGCTTTATCTGACAGAATTTCAACAAAAGCTTCCTCACCTTCACCTCTCACCACAATATCTGCACCGGCATTTAAAGCCTTCTCGGGTTTGAATGTAACATGCACACCGCCAAAAATCACTTTTGCTGATGGTTTTTCCTTCTTTATTATAGAGATTATCTTTTCGGCTCTGTTAAATGATGGTGTTGTTGCTGTGATGCCAACAAAATCCGGGTCAAAGGCTCTGAATTCCTCTCTGGTGAAAGGATGAACAATTTCATCTATAACCCTTATCTCTGCATATTTCCTTGCAGCAGAGGCAATATAACCCAGTCCGAGAGGGAATAAGTCCTTTCCCCTGTAGGGAAAGTAGGGGTGAATGAGAAGGAGTTTCATATATGAGCTATAAAAATTAGCAATGGAATGTTTTTCTGATAACACTGGAAGTGTGGGCTCTACCTTAATTCCTTTCATTCAGGTAGTTGACAAGGTTACTCTTCTTCAATGCCGTGAATGTACAACTTTGAGATTGATAAAATTGTGGAGATAATCAAGAAAAATAACTACAGAGTTGTTTCTCTACAGTTTCCGGAGGGTCTGAGAGATTATTCCACTTCAGTAGTAGAGAAGATAGAGGAGAAAATTCCTGTCCTGATAACTCTTATATCCTCAAATTCCTGCTATGGCGCCTGCGACCTTGCTGATGAAGATGCTATGAATCTTGGTGCTGAGGCACTTTTCCACTTTGGTCATGCTCAGCTTTTGAAGAAAAGCAGAATTCCTGTTTATTATATAGAGGTGCGCCTTCCTCACAGTTTTATAGATGTTCTTGAGAAAAATCTTGATAAGCTTCCCGAAAACCTGGGTTTAGTTACCACAGTGCAGCATATTCAGAGAGTAAAGGAAGTTAAGGATTATCTTGAAACTCATGGCTTTAATGTGTATACTGGCAGGCCAGAGGGCAGGTGTAAATACGAGGCTCAGGTTCTTGGATGCTCCTTCTACGCTGCAAAAAGCATTGCTTCAGAGGTGGATGCTTTTCTTTATATGGGTTCAGGTGATTTTCATCCTCTTGGTGTTGCTCTGGCTACAGGTAAGCCATGCTTTGCTTTAGACCCTCTGCTGAGAGAGATTAGAAGCCTTGAAGAAAAGAAGGAGAAGTTTCTGAAGCAGAGATATGCCACAATTGCAAAGGCTAAGAACGCTGAGAGCTTTGGAATAATTGTTGGAGAGAAGAGAGGGCAGAGGAGATTGAGTTTAGCTCTGGAGATAAGGAGAAAGCTCATGGCTATGAATAGAAAGAGTTTCCTTATTCATGCCAGAGAAATTACTCCAGAGAATATTATATACTTCAGAAAGCTTGATGCTCTTGTTAATACAGCCTGTCCGAGAATTGTTATAGAGGATTCTCCAGGATTTTATAACCCATTGCTCACTCCAAAAGAGCTTGAAATTATACTGGGCGAAAGGGATAGTTACGAGATGGATGAGTTTTAGTTTTAATTTATAAGGTGGATTCCATCGCAGCTTTCTGCAGTGTTGATATTCAAACCCTCTCTGCAGGTGGCAAAACTGATGCTGTGCTTTTCGCAGGCTTGTCTAACTCCTTTCATGAGCTTCAGCCTAAGACCCTCGGGTAAATAAGAGGAGTTCTGCTTTCTTTCACCTTTATCAAAATAAAGGCTGTGGAGCTTCTCAGTCTCTTCAGGGAAAGTCTCTCTCAATCTTCTCCATGAGTCATATCTGGGTTTAAATGTTGAGGATGTGATATGTTTAACTCCTATATGTGAAAGCTCCTTTACAAGCTCTTCAGCATTCTCATTTATATATGGAATTATGGGGTCTATCCTCGCTGAAACTGGTATACTATGTGAAATAAGATGCTCCATTGCTTTTAATCTGTCATGCGGGGAAGGTGCAAGAGGTTCAAGCTTATTAGCCAGCTCTTCATCCAGTGTGGTGACAGTTATTGCAACAGCAGCCTTCATCTGAGAGAGAAGGTCAGCATCCCGTGTAACAAGGTCACCTTTTGTTATAATCTGCACTTTAAATTCAGAGAGCATTTTCAGGACTTTTCTTGTAATTTTATATTCTCTTTCAATAGGCTGGTAGGGGTCAGAGGAGTTGCTCATGGTTATTGGTATTTTTCTGTTCAGATTTGGGAGTTCCCTCTTTAAATCTTTGAAAATATTCTTCTTCAATCTTGCTTCATATCCCCTGGGAATATAGCTGGTGATATAGCAGTAAATACATGAATGGCTGCAACCTGTATAGGGATTTAAGGAGTACTTCTTTGAGCAGGTGCATAGTCTGCTTTTCCAGGGGTCGAAGAGAGTGACAACCATACCTAAAATTGTAAATTTAACATTGGCAGTATGTGTTCTCAGGTGTAAATTGGCGAATGGTGGTTACCACAGTAAATATATTATTTATGCAGATTAATTAATCCAGTTTAATATTTTTTAACATAAATGCATTAATTACAACAATTATAGAACTTGCAGCCATTATAAGAGCAGCGTATTCTGGCTGGATAGTAATCCCATAAGAATATAAAACTCCTGCTGCTATTGGAATTGCCAGTGCATTATAGCCCGTTGCCCAGACCAAATTTTGGTTCATTTTATTCATTGTGCCTTTACTTAGTTTAATGAGATGGGATATGTCCCTTGGGTCATTTTTTACCAGTACTATTTCGGCAGATTCTACAGCAACATCAGTTCCCGCTCCAATAGCGATGCCTACATCAGCCTGAGTTAAAGCAGGAGCATCATTCACTCCATCACCAACCATTGCCACTTTGTATCCCTGTTCCTGTAATCCCTTTATTTTGCTTGATTTGTCACCTGGAAAAACTTCTGCAAAATAGGTGTCAAGCCCAAGTTCATTAGCAACATATTGAGCAGTTATTTTATTATCGCCAGTAAGCATAGCAACTTTTACACCTAAATTCCGCAATGATTTTACAGTGTCATATGATTCTTCTCTTATTATATCTGAAAGTGCTATAAGCCCTTTAATTTCCTTCTTTGTGGCTACATACACGACAGTCTTACCCTGCGAAGATAATTTTTCTAATTCCTTTTTAGATTTTACCGTATCAAGATTTAAAAATTTCATTAATGCTTCATTGCCAATATAAACTTCCTCTTTTTCTGCAATTCCTTCTGCTCCTTTTCCAGGAATTGCCTGAAATTTTTCTACCTCTGGGAGTTTAATTTCCTTTTCTTTTGCTTTTGCAACAATTCCTCTTGCAATAACATGTTCGGAATTGATTTCCAGTGCTGCCGCTTTTCTTAAAATATCATCTTCTTTCCAATCGCTAAGTACTATAATATCTGAAACTCCAAATTCACCTTTTGTTAGCGTGCCTGTTTTGTCAAATACAACATAATCAAGATTTTTTGCTATTTCCATTGCCTTCATATCCTTAATAAGCATTCCGTTTTTTGCAGCAAGAGTTGTGGATATTGAAGTAACCATCGGTATAGCCAATCCTAAAGCATGGGGGCAGGCTATGACAAAAACTGTAATGGTAAAAGTCAGGGCAAAAACGAACCCTATTGCTGTAAAACCATACCAGTATGTAAATGTAAGCGCTCCGACAATAATAGCTGTAATGGTAAGATAATGCGCCGCTCTGTCAGCCAGTTTTTGACTTTTTGGTTTTGAAGCCTGAGCATTTTTTACCAGATTGATTATCTGTGCCAGGGCAGTATCTTCTCCGACTTTTTCAACTTTAATTTTAATCGAGCCAGATTCATTTATGGTTCCACCAATCACTTCATCTCCAACTTTCTTGGAGACAGGCTTTGACTCCCCCGTAATCATTGACTCGTTTATACTTGTTTCTCCTTCTATAACTTTGCCGTCTATTGGAACCTTCCCTCCAGGTCGGATTAACAAAATGTCGCCCACCTGCACCTCAGACGTTTCTGCTTTAACAATATCCTTGCCCTTAACAAGATTGGCTTTTGGCGGTATTAATCTAACCAGCTCGTTAAGTGCACCAGATGCACCAATTACAGCCCGCATCTCCATCCAATGTCCAAAAAGAAGGAAAAGAACAAGCGTTGAAATTTCCCAGTAAAAATCTGATGCAGAAAACAGGAAAGTGGTTCCTAGGCTATATAGATATCCTGAACCAACAGCCAGACTTACAAGCACATTCATGTCCAGTATCCCGCTTTTTAATGACCTGATTGCTCCTCTGTAAAAGGGGGACGCACCATAAAGGGCTATAATAGAAGAAAAAACCACCAGTAATAAAGTGTTAAATCCGAAATCGGGAATTTTGAAACCAAACCATTTCTGGATAGTGGGAGATAAAAGAAGAACCGGGATTGTGAAAATTAAAGAAATAAGAGTTTTCCTTCTAAATTCTTTCATCATCATCGCATGATGATTTTCATGTTCTTTGTGCTTCATTTCCTTATGAGCAGCATGTTCCATTTTCTTGTGGTCTTTTTTCTCAGAAACAGAGCATTCGTATCCACATTTTTTCATAAAGCTAATAATTTCTTCTTCGTTTGTTTGAGTAGAGTCAAAAACAACATTCATTGAATCAGTATTTGGATTAATGGCTACATTTATCACACCATTAACTTTATTTTTAATCTTGTCCTCCAGATTACATTGGCAGCCGGGAGGCATGTAGTCATTTATATAAAATTCAACAGATTTCATAGAATTCTTTGTTTTATTTTTCATAATGTATATAAAGTTATATTTTATACATTAAAAAACTTACTGTATGTAAAGAAGGCGAAATCTGTGCAATACTGAAAGGACTCGGTCTGGAGGCAGTTCAGAAAAACATGCTTATGCTGGAGAGTGTAATTGCGTTTTTTCCAGCTTTAATTTTTTAGATTCCTTTTCTATTTCATTATATAATTCAATACCCCATTCTATAGCCTTTTTGTTTTTAGAGTAAAGCCATTCCAATATGTCAAATCTTTTCTCTTTGTCAAAAAATCCCAGGATAATGGCATGACTGGTAACTCCAAAACCTACCTTTAAATTGGAATTTACAAACCATTCAGCATTGGGCGCATAGAAAAATTTTTTTGTATTTTCTATGAATTCCTCTTTAAAAATTTCATCTATAATATACTCTGGAGTAATAAGTTTTACAGTTACACCTTTTGTTGCGGCAGAAGTAATAGCTCTTGACCATTCCAGAGTGACCAGAGGTGATGCACCTAAAATGAATTCATCTTCCTGATTAAACATCTCTGATAGGAAATCTATTACATTCTGGGGATTGATTTTATTGCTTATTATTTTTGAGTCCGTGAAAACATCAAGACTCTCAAGAAATTGCCGTGGTAGACTTTTTATACAATGAGAATCAAAAAAGTCCCTGTTTTTTTCCATAAATTCCAGATAATCCAGGGTCTCACTTATTTTTTCTGCAATCAACTTCCCTCTTGTAGTTAATTTATATTGACCCCTTCTAATCCTTTCCACAGTTCCCTGCTTTGTTAATTCTCTCAGGACTGGAGAAAGATTCTGACTTCTTCTGCATGTTAATTCTTCTATATCCCTTAGAGATGATAGGTTGTTGTCTTTCAGGGCAATCAGGATATCCATTTTAGTGGGCGACCTTAAATAGGAATATTCCATGCTTCTTCTCCCTTATAAACAGTAAAGAATATGATATTATCTTCTTCTGCCCATATAAAACTTTTTACTTTCATAGAATCAATAAGTTTCTATCTTTCAATTGTCGGTTTTATGATTTTTCATAAAAACTCTGAGTTATTATATGTTTTCATAAAAAGGGTATAGTTTTTATAATTTGTCATAAAACACATATCTTATCTTAAATACGTCAATTAAAGCATGAAACCGAAAGTTTTAAATATGAAGTTAAGAATAAAGAATTTAAGGTATTAATTGTTGAGGAGGAGGGGGGACCCTACTTGGATATTAATCTCCAAACAAATGTTGATGTATGAATCTAGTGTCTCAGCAACTTAATTTTGGGACAACTTTATAATCTCCAAATACTATACTGTCTCCATGATAAGAATACACCTTAAAGATGACGAGTTAAAGTTCCTCAGAGATTTTGTGAAAAAGGGAAGAAAAAATGCAAGAGAGTTAACCAGAGCACATATTCTGCTGTTGGCAAACCATCAAAAAGGGGGCACAGAGATTGCTGAAATATTGGGGGTTAGTAGGAACACCATTTGGAGAATCCAGAAAAGATACTTGGAAGAAGGACTTCAAAATGCTTTGACAGAGAAAGCAAGGTCTGGTCAGCCTAAAAAATACTTAAAAAACCATGAGGCGGAAATTATAGCACTGGCATGTACAGAATCGCCAGATGGGCGTAAGAGATGGTCACTTACATTGCTAGCTGAAGAACTCAGGAAGAAGGAAGGGTTCGAAACAATAAATCGTGAGAGTATCAGACTCGTTTTAAAAAAAGCAACACAAAACCATGGCTGAGAAAAATGTGGTGTATCCAGACAATAGATGCCATATTTAGAGCACACATGTATGATGTCCTCAGTCTCTATGAAGAACCATATGACCCCCAAAGGCCACTTGTTAATTTTGACGAGAAACCAAAGCAGCTTC
>BDTY01000107.1 GCA_002897955.1 archaeon BMS3Bbin15 | reverse complement strand
GAGATTGTTGCTTCACCATTTTTTGATTCTGATGGTAATTTTGTGGGAATTATTGAATCCATGCGTGATATAACTGAAAGAAAGCATGCTGAGGAAGCAATCAAGAAATATGCAAAAGAACTGGAGGAAGTTAACCGCCTTAAAGATACTTTTCTGGATATTATGCACCATGACCTTCTGAATCCTCTGGGTACTGCTATGGGCTATCTGGACCTTCTTATGGATACAGAAGACCAGGAAATAAAATCTGAGCTTGAGGTTGTGAACAGGAATATTTCAAGGGCAATTGACCTTATAGAGAGTGCCACAAGACTTTCAAAACTGCAGAGCAAAAATAGTCTTGAGCTTGAGGATATTAATCTCAGAGAGATTGTCGATAGGTGCATAGAAAACTTCTCATATGAGGCTTCTAAAGCTGGAATGAAAATTGAGAATAGAATAACTCAGCCAATATCTGTTAAGGCAAACAAAATAATTGAAGAAGTATTTTCTAATCTTATATCCAATGCCATAAAATATGCTTCAGAAGGAACAAAAGTGATAATAGAAGCTGAGGAGAAAGAGAACTCATTGAGAATTAAGGTTAAAGATTTTGGAAAAGGTATAAAGGATTCAAGTAAACAGGAAATATTTGAGAGATTTAGAAGAAAAGAGAAGAGGAGTATTAAAGGTAGTGGTTTGGGACTGGCAATAGCCAGTCGGATTGTTGAGCTCCACTCAGGTAAAATCTGGGTCGAGGATAACCCAGAGGGTGGGGCCGTTTTTGTTGTTGAAATTCCAAAAAAGTAAAACAATCAATAAATTTTCATACTATCGGAGCTATTTTCAGTAAATCTAATTTCTAAATGTTAAATACCGGGGGTATATTTAATGGAAGATATCAACAGAAATTTCAAAGTTCTGGAAGGTAGTTTTAATGCCATTCTAAATGCCATGGATGAACCGGTTGTTATCTTGGACAGGAACCATAAAATTGTTGATGCCAACATTGCCTATCTCGAATTTTACAGTGTTAAGCGGGAAGAAATTATAGGGAAAAGTGACCACGAAGTTGCTAATAAACTGAAACATCCCTCTCTGTTGATAGATTTTGAAAGAATTCGAAAGGAAGGCTCCAGTTATAAAACTCTTTATTGTCATTATATGGATGGACAGAGAAGATACATAGAAGTTAAAGCTTTTCCTGTGTTTATTGATGGCGAATTTATGAAGACTGTATTAATTTCAAAGGACGTTACTGAAAATGTGGTGGTGGAGTATGAAACAGAATTTTTAAGAAGAATTTCTAAACTTATTGACACGGAAGCTGAGATTGAAAAAATCTTTAGGGGTATTGTTGATGGTTTGACCGAGCTTATGGGTTATGAGATTGCTTCAATATATACCTTAAACAATGACAGACGCAAGCTAAATGTAACTTCCTTCAGTGCACCTTCCAGGCTTTTGAGGGAGATTGAGGAAATTACAGGATTTTCTCCTGAAGGTTACACAATACCGCTAAACAAAAAAAGTATCTTTTATGATATTATAAAGAAGAAAAAGTATTCTATAACTGATGATATTGAAAAACTGATTAGTGAACACACTGGGAAAAAAATCAAACCTATAACTTCTCTTATTGCAGGATTTTATGGTATTAAATCTGCTCTAGGTGTTCCTATTATGAGCTGTGATAAAGTTGTGGGTATTATTGGTGTGGCTTCAAGGTACAGGCTCGATGAGAAAGATGCTTTTCGACTCTTCAGGCTTGCCCTTAAGGTAGGGATGATAATTGAAAGGGAGGAGGATTTATATAAGGAGCTTGAATCTTCCTATAGAAAGTTTGAGGATGCCTACAGGGAGCTTGAGGAATCAAGAGATATGTACAGAGTACTTATAGAATCTTCGAGAAATGGCATATATATCATGCAGGATGGAAGGTTTAAACTGGCCAACAGGGGGATGGAGGAGATTAGTGGGTATAGCGATGAGGAGCTTCTGAGTATTGACCCCATGGGGCTTGTTCATCCTGAGCAGAAGGAAGAAGTGAAGGACATTATTTTCAGGATGAAAAATGGAGATTTCCATAACCTTCCTGAAGAAATTGAAATAAAGTTATTAAAAAAGGATAAGAGCACAGAATGGGCTGTGATAAAACCTGTGATTGTTCAGTATAGAGGCAGACCAGCTGTTCTGGGGAATGTTGCAAATATAACTGAAATTAAGCTGGCAGAAGAAAAATTGCTGAAAGAAAAAGAGTTTTCAGAGTCTCTAATCAGGAGTATAAATCCAGAAGTCCTTTTTGTTATAGGCAGGGGAAGAATAATTATGGATTGCAATGAGGCTGTAAAAACTATGTGGGGATATTCCAGAGAGGGACTTATAGGGAAGAATACTGAAATTCTCTACTGCAATAAAAGTGAGTTTGAGGAGTTTGGAAGGAGGCTTTACTCCGCTCTTAAGAAAAATAGCTACTTTATATCTGAGCTAACAGGAAAAAGGAAGAATGGAGAAATCTTTTTTGCTGAGGTTTCGGCTTCAAGGATAAAGGGTGGAGAGGAAATAATTATTGTTGTAAGGGATATAACTGATAGGAAGGTTCTTGATAGGGAGCTGAAGAGAAGACTGAAGGAGCTTGAGCACAGCAACAGAATGAAGGATATATTTGTTGATATAATAAGGCATGACCTTCTCAATCCTGCCGGTATTGTTAAGGGTTATATCGAGGTTCTCCTTGATATTGAGGGAGATGAGGATAAGAGAAAAATGCTGAGTGCTGTCTTTAAAGCAAGTGAGAGGCTGATTGAGCTTATAGAGAATGCCAGCAAGTTCTCAGCACTTGAGGAAATTGAAAAGGTTGCCATGAAGGAGCTTGACTTACGTGATGTTCTGCAAAATGCTTATTATTCTGTGGAACACATATATAAACAGAAGAATATAGCTATAGAGCTTCCAGAGAAGTCTGTAAAGCTTAAAGCCAATCCTCTGCTTGAAGATGTGTTTATAAATATTATGAGTAATGCGGCAAAGTATTCGCCGGATGGAAGCAGGGTCAGGGTGCATGTTAAAGAGTGTGGAGATAGAGATTATGTGGAGGTTGATATCTATGATGAGGGGATAGGAATACCTGAGGAGCACAGAGAAACTATTTTTAATAGATTCAAGAGGCTCGAAAAGATGAGTGTTAGCGGCACAGGCCTTGGCCTTGCAATAGCCAAACGTATTGTCGAGCTTCACTCTGGTGAAATATGGGTTGAGGGGAATGAACCTGTGGGGAGTGTTTTCAGGGTCAGGATTCCTCTCAAAGTTTAGTCTTTTTATTTGTATGTGGCTGACTTAAGCGACCTGATAGTAGTATTCTCCTTTTTTCTTCTGCTCTTCGTCTTTCTGGCTTCCGGGCTTGTTGGCTCTTGGTCTTCCTGTCTCCATGTCTCTTCTGAAGGTTATTCCAATATTTTTGAGGAAAAAGTTCATTCCTGAGCGCAGACTGAGAGGGGAGGTGGCTCTGGCTTTCTTTCCGGGCTCGCCCATGAAGACCATACATCTGTCACTTATATAGTCTATGAAGAGGATGTCATGGTCCACAACTATGCCGAGAGCTTCCTTCTTCTCTATTACCCTTCTTATCATTTTTGCCACTGCCAGACGCTGTTCAACATCAAGGTAGGCTGAGGGCTCATCAAGCAGATAAATTTCGGCGTCTCTGCCGAGACAGAGGGCTATGGCGACACTCTGGAGTTCACCACCGGAGAGTTCTTTCAATTTCTTTTCATAAAGGTTTTTTAATTCGAGAGGTCTTGCTATTTCCGCCTTGAAGAACGGGTTTCCCAGGGCAGTTACTTTTGAAATTGCCTCGAATACTGTATATTCAAATTCTGGCTTTATGTACTGGGGTTTATAGGATACTTTTACATTGAGGCTTATTTCGCCTTCATCCGGCTTTTCTACGCCGGCCAGCATTTTTACAAAGGTGGTTTTTCCTGTGGCGTTTGGTCCAAGAATGCCGATGATTTCACCCCTGTATACTTCTCCTGCTTCGGTTTGGAGGGTGAAGTTTTTATAGCTCTTTTTCAATGGCTTAAAATTCAAAAGCGCGTTTTCCATTATTGCTGTGCTTGGAGGTTTCACTTCAAATCTGACGCTTTCCTGTCTTATTCTTACATTTTCCTCTTTCAGATATCCCAGAAGGTATGCATTTATACCCTGCCTCTTGGTTTTTGGCAGGGCAACAACACCAAAGGCACCGGGTTTTCCATAGACTATATTCACATAGTCGGCAAGATAGTCCATTACCATAAGGTCGTGTTCAACAACCAGAATTCTTCTGTTTTCAGCCAGTTTTCTTATCAGTTTTCCGACTTTGAGCCTCTGCCCTGCATCGAGATAACTTGAAGGCTCGTCAAAGATGTAAAGTTCCGCATCTCTGAGCAGAGCTATGGCTATTGTTACTCTCTGAAGCTCGCCTCCGGATAGCTTTGATATGTCTTTGTCGAGTGTGTAGTCAAGGTCAAGTTCTCTGACAATATTCTCGATTTCTCCTTTTTCATCAGCTTTTTCTAAAAGCTCTTTGACTTTTCCTTTTACAACCTTGGGTATGGCATCAACATACTGGGGCTTTACCACTGTTTTGATTTTTCCACTGTAGAGTGCTTTGAAGTAGTCATGGAACTGTGTGCCTGAGAAGTGCTTTAATACTTTTTCTTTGCTTGCAGTGCCTCCGAAGTTGGGCACTATCTCGCCTGAGAGTATTCTGACTATTGTTGTCTTACCCACACCGTTCTTGCCCAGAATAGCTGTTACACTGTTTTCTGTGGGGTAGGGCAGTCTGAATATTCTGAAGCCATTTTCTCCATACTGGTGCATCTTATCTCTGCCCAGCTCGTTGGGGAGGTTAATTATTGTTATTGCTTCGTAGGGACATTTTTTTACACAGATTCCACAGCCTGTGCAGAGCTGTTCTGATATTTCTGGCTTATCCCGCTTTTCATTCATGGTTATTGTTTCGTCGCCCATTCTCACGCCGGGGCAGAAGTTTATACACTGCTTGCGACATTTTTTTGGCTGGCATCTGTCGTAATCTATAACTGCAATTCTCAAAAGTTATCACCTGACCAGATTTTTCCTTATGGATTTATAAAATATTGGGAGTCATTTAACGTGGAGTGTGTGAATATATAATAGAATAGGTTATAACAGACGCAGGAGAAGGCAATATTTGTGGTCACCCGGGGTTATTTAGTGGTGAATAAATCGGGCCTGAGAAGAAAGTTTTAAATAGCTGTACACAGAGAGTTCATTTTAACCCGAATGTACACGGATGGGTGTTAGAGGGTGTTGTTGAACAGGGTGACTTTGCATATTGTACACTTTGAGATATAATGTGTATGCAATATTGCAGGAATACTTTTCTGGCGCTCCTAGATTAAAGGTATATGGGTCGTTAACGATTTTATTTCATGAGAAGTAGATTGAAATGATTGAGGCAATTAAGGATATTTGGGGGAATTGGACATTACATCATTACAACTTAAAATAGGTCCACGGTATGTAAAGCAGGGAAATGGCCTTAGGCCATTCCAAAAAGAAACCGTTGAAGCGATAAAAGACCCTGATGTGAAATTAATAACCGTTGAAGCACCAGTTGGTTCTGGAAAGAGTTATATCATAAAAAACCTTGTAACTGACCCTTATTTTGATAAAACACCTATTGTCCTCACCTACCCTACGAAAATACTTATGGATGCCCAAGTAGAATCTAT
>BDTY01000106.1 GCA_002897955.1 archaeon BMS3Bbin15 | reverse complement strand
CCCTTCCTCCGAACCCTCCGAACATGGCAATCCATATTGCCCAGTTAGCTATCATTGTAATTACTCCCGCAATCGTTGCTGCCACTGCGCTTATAAGAGTATCGCGATTTTTCACATGCGTCAGTTCATGACCAAGTACACCTTCCAGTTCATCTGAATTAAGCAGTTTTAGAATCCCTGTGGTTACCGCCACAGCCGCATGTTTCGGGTCTCTTCCTGTTGCAAAAGCATTTGGCGTTTCACTCTGCACAATATATACCTTTGGCATTGGTATTTTCGCATTTCTGGCAAGATTCTCAACTATTCTGTAAATTTCCGGTGCTTCCCCTCGAGTTACCTCTTTGGCCCTGTACATCTTAAGTACAATCTTGTCGCTGTACCAGTAGCTGCCGAAATTCATTACAATAGCTATAATAAAGGCGAAAATCATGCCCGTTGCTCCGCCTATTATTCTACCAACTATAACAAGAAGACCTGTAAGAAATGCCAGCAATAATGTAGTCCTGATAATATTTCCCATCGTCTCACCTTTTTCTTACTTTCAGTAAATCTAACATTGTAAACCTTAGCAAAATATTATAAATCAGAATAATAAAATAACATTAATGTTCAACAAGATACTTGTGGCCAACAGGGGCGAGATTGCTATAAGAGTATTCAGAACCTGCAGAGAGCTTGGCATATCTACAGTTGCAGTTTACTCAGAGGCGGACAAGCACTCCTTCCATGCGAAATATGCTGATGAAAGCTATTTGATTGGCCATTCCCCGCCAAGCCAGAGCTATCTAAATATAGATGCCATAATAAATGTGGCTGAAAAGAGCGGTGCAGAAGCTATTCATCCAGGCTATGGATTTCTTGCTGAGAATCCCAGATTTGCAAGGGAATGTGAGAAACATGGTATAGTGTTTATTGGTCCTACTAGCAGTATGATTGAACTTATGGGCAGCAAGATTGAGGCAAGAAAAACAATGGGGAGAGCTGGATTACCTATTGTGCCAGGCTCTCCAGGTGCAATAAGCAATCTGGATAAGGCAAAAGATATTGCCCATGATATAGGCTACCCAGTAGTGCTAAAAGCCAGTGCTGGAGGCGGGGGGATTGGAATGAAAGTTGCGTGGAATAAGGAAGAGCTTGATAAACATTTTGAGAGAACCCAGAGTGTTGCTAAGAGTGCCTTCGGTGACCCCACCATTTTTATAGAAAAATTCCTCCTCAAGCCAAGGCATATAGAATTTCAGGTGCTTGGCGATTATAAGGATAAGGTAGTTCACATAAACGAAAGGGAATGTTCAATTCAGAGAAGACACCAGAAGCTTATAGAGGAGTGCCCCTCACCTGTAGTCACCCCTGAAATAAGAGAAGAAGTTGGAAATAAGGTTGTCGAGGCAGTTAAAAGTATAAAATATACAAATGCCGGGACAGTTGAACTCATCTACAGTGAAGGCAACTTTTATTTCCTTGAAATGAACACAAGGCTCCAGGTGGAACATCCCATAACAGAGTATACATCTGGCATAGATATTGTGAAAGAGCAGATCAATATAGCTCTTGACAGAGAGATTGGGTTTGACCAGAGTGATGTCATGCTAATAGGTCATGCCATAGAATGCAGAATAAATGCCGAAGACCCTCTCAATGACTTCAGTCCTTCTCCCGGAAAAATTAGAAAATACCATTCTCCTGGAGGTCCCGGAGTCAGAATAGATTCAGGAGTTAGAATGGGTTATACTATCTCGCCATACTATGACTCTATGATTTCAAAGCTCATATGCTGGGGAAGAGATAGAAGTGAGACTATATCTAGAATGGAGAGGGCTCTGGAGGAGTATATTATCAGTGGAATAAAGACAAATATAGCCTTTCACGAGGCAGTAATGCGTCATAAAGCCTTCAGGCAGGGTATACTGTCCACAAGCTTCATTGAAGACAATAATATTGTAAATTATATTCCCGAAATAATTGAAGAAACAAAGAAAAGAGAAGCGAGATTGATAGAAAGCTTCAGGGAGGACAGGAGAGTTGTGGCTATAAGCACAGCTGTCGGCACCTATATAGATATGGCGAGAAAAAAGAAGGAGGAGTATGAAAAAGAATAGATAGCTTTTTTATTCTGAAGAGATAGATTAACTAATATGGAGAGTCTTTCAAAAATTATAGGAATACTCAGAAGTAAGAAGGAAGTTTCCGGAGAGGAAATAGCCAGTGAACTGGGAATCTCAAGAACTTCGGTATGGAAGAATATAAATAGACTTAAAGGCAAGGGCTTTGATATAATCTCATCCAGAAGGGGATACAGAATGATAGAAGAAGCTGACCTACTGCTTCCCTACAGATTGAGAGGGTTGATAAACACAAAGATTATTGGCAGACACATAGAGTATTTTGCTCATTGTGACTCCGCCAATAATATTGCAAAAAAACTTGCCAGAGAAGGTTCGAAAGAAGGGACTCTTATTATATGTGAAGAACAGGAGGCTGGACGAGGAAGGCTTGAAAGAAAATGGGTTTCTCCCAGAGGCGGTCTATGGTTTTCAGTTATTCTCAAGCCTTCTATGACTCCTGTTGAGGCACCCAGGCTTGGTTTTCTAACAAGCCTCAGTGTGGCAAAAACCCTCAGAAGACGTTATGGCCTTGAAGCAAGCCTGAAGTGGCCAAATGATGTGCTGATAAACGGAAAGAAGGTATGTGGTGTTCTTGTTGAGGTTGAGGCAGAAATGGATATCCTACATTTTGCAGTTGTAGGCGTTGGACTGGATGCCAATCTCAGTATAAAGGATTTTCCTGAAGAAGTTCAGGAGATAGCCACAACACTCAAGGAAGAACTTGGCAGAGAGGTTGACAGAGCCAAACTTCTCGCAGATATTCTGAGTGAGATGGAAAAAAACTACAACTCCCTGACCTTATATGGCTTCGAATCTATCTTCCAGGAGTATATGGACCTCTGCAGTACCATTCAGAAGGAGGTAAGGGTGGTGCAGCATGGCAGAGAGATTACAGGCAAAGCTGTTGAGATTGACAAAGAAGGCGCTCTTATTGTGTTGACTTCAGAGGGAAGAGTGAGAATTACATACGGAGACTGCTACCATCTCAGGAATATAGAGCCCTAAAACTGCCTTACTATATCCTTTTCCATCATAACTCTCTCACAGTGAAGGCACATAATACTTATAGGATGCTTTTTTTCCACTATAAACTTTGTCTTCACAATTTCAAAATTCGTAATACAGTTGGGATTGGCACATTTAACCATTCCCTCGATTTTCTCCGGTATTTCAACCTTTTTCTTTTCAATAACTTTATAGTCCCTTACTATATTTATGGTTGCTTCAGGAGCTATTAAAGAAATCTTATCAATATCTTCGCCACGGAGTTCAAGACCTTCAACTTTTACTATATCTTTGACTCCAATTCTCTTTGAAGGCACATTAATTGCAACTGTCAGAGTAGTTTTGGGGTGTTCTTTTGTTATCCCCAGAATTTTTAACACATTAAGAGCCTGTCCTGCCGATATGTGGTCTATTACTGTGCCCCTGCTTATCTTTCGCACCCTTATGTCCTTCTGCATTATATAACCCCCATCACAAGAGCAAGAGCAGCCATTCTAACAGGTATTCCGTTTTTCACCTGCTGAAAATATTTCGATTGAGGAAGAACATCCACATCTGGAGAAATCTCGTCAACCCTTGGCAGGGGATGAAGGATAATTAAACTCTGTCTGGCATTCTCAATCGTACTTCTGTTAATCTTATATATACCCTTCACCTTCTCATACTCTTCAGGGTCGGGAAACCTTTCCTTCTGTATCCTCGTTACATATAATACATCCACATTACCTATAACTTCATCAAGACTCTCGGTTTGATAGACAGGAGACCCAATAGCATTAATATCTTCAATAACCTCGGCTGGCATTTCCAGGCCCCGGGGCGATATCAGAGAGAGTTCTGCCCCAAACAGTGCCAGAGCATGTGCCAGAGAATGGACAGCTCTCCCGTATTTTAAATCCCCGAGCAGTGCAACCTTAACATTTAGCTTTTTTTTCTCCTTCTTTATTGTATACAGGTCCAGAAGAGTCTGGGTGGGATGCTGATTGGAGCCATCACCCGCATTTATCACAGGCTTTGAAGAAATATCAGCTGCAAAGCGGGCTGAACCCTCCCTGGGGTGCCTTATCACTATAATGTCTGCATAGCTCTCCACAGTTTTTATTGTGTCAATAAGGCTCTCGCCTTTTGCAATCGAAGATACAGAAGGTCTTGACAGACCTATAACTTCACCGCCAAGGCGATGCATTGCTGATTCAAAACTAAGCCTTGTCCTGGTACTCGGTTCAAAAAAGAGAGTTGCGAGAATCTTATTATCAAGGAGAGCTTCAGGCTTTTTCTTTTCAAACTTTGATGCTGCTTTGAGAATGTAATCTATCTCCTCAACAGAGAAGTCCCTTATGGAAATTATGTTTCTATCCTTAAATTCCATCTGAACCAATACTCCTTTACCTTTCCGTGCTTATATATTTTGGTTATACTTTCTTCCAAAAGCAAGATAGGCTGTATGCCCTATATTTCTTGTCCTGTGCCTTGTACCTACTTCCTTTATTTCAAACCCTCTCTCAAGGAGTTCAATAGCCCTGAGTTCTTTAAAGCCAGCTTCTCCCATGGCAATATATGCCTTGCGAATCTGCTCAATATACGGGTTATAAGCCGCAATATAACCTCCTGTTCTGAGTGCATTATATGCCTTATCAACAGCTAGCCAGGGGTCAGGGAGGTCAAAGATAACAGCATCAACCTCTCTCTCTTCAATACCCTCTCTAACATCTCCCAGCTTAGATTCAACAACCTCATCTACTCCTGCTGATTCAAAGTTATTTCTGGCAATTTTAATATGGTCTTCCCTCAGTTCATAGGTATATATTTTTCCTTCTTTACCCACAATATTTGCAAGGAAAATGGCAGTTGCACCCGTACCTGTGCCTGCATCCACAACTCTTGAACCAGAACCTATACCACAGTTTGCAATTATTGCTCCGAGGTCTTTCTTGAGAATAATACTGCCTGCTCTGGGTAGACGTTCATAGTAATCGAGCAAATCAGCTTTTACACAATAGAACCTGTGCCCCAGATGAGTTTCTAACACATCACCTGGCTTAACGTTTGTTAAATCAAGCACTCCATAGTTGGAGTGGTACTCTTCAATCTTCTCATCGACAAGATGCTTTCTTCCTTTTTTATCAATTAAAACAAGCACTTATGGCCTCCTATAAAATAGAAAGTATACCACCACTATTAAAATTGTTGCAAGTATTATCAAACTCTTAACACTCTGAGTATCACTTCCAAAGATTATGGGAAATGGACCTATAAGTACTATACCCCCACCCCTGGTTTCCGTATTCCCTGTGGCTGCACTGAAAATTGAGCCCAGCATTATCATAATTATACCTATAAACACGAACAGGAAACCGATTGTTATTAACTGTTCTTTCATAACCTCATAGCAAGCTTTCACTTCCTTAATTTTTTCAGTGGAATGAAGGGAATATTTTTATATAGACATAACTATTCTAATAAGATAAGGAGGTCTTCAATGACTCAGTCAAGCGTG
Organism: archaeon BMS3Bbin15; assembly: GCA_002897955.1. NCBI lineage: Archaea > archaeon BMS3Bbin15. The sequence continues at coordinate 7,622 of BDTY01000106.1, read as the reverse complement.
CTAGATAAGTTCATTGCTCTGGACACAAAGAAGCTAATTATTATCCCTATTCTTATGCTTGTAGCAGGTATCATAATCGTTGTAGTGAGCTATTCCTCCGGTACAATGCCCATGAGCATTGACTTCAAAGGCGGAACTCTTTTAACAGCTTCCATTACAGGAGAATACCCCACCGGAATTCAGAGTGAAATATCCAGTGCTATCAATTATAATGTTAAAACACGTGTTGTAACGAGTGCCCTGGGTAATAAAGAAATTGAAATATTCATAGATAGTCCGTTAAATGACAGTGAGATAACGTTAATTGAGAATATTCTTGGTAAAAGAGGAATAAACGAGAAAGAGATAGCTTACAATACCATTCAACCTTCTCTTGGCACACAGTTTTTCGAACAGGCAATGTATGCACTGCTATTTGCTTTTCTCTTAATGGCTCTAACCGTATTTTTCAGATTCAAGACAGCAATACCAAGCTTTGCAGTGGTCCTGTCCGCTTTCTCTGATATTGTGGTTACTCTGGCTGCAATGGGACTTTTCGGAATAGAGCTATCCAAGGGCTCTCTTGTTGCCCTCCTTCTACTCATAGGTTATTCAGTTGATACCGATATCCTTCTCACCACAAGACTTCTGGTTAAGAAAAAAGAGCCGTTAGATAAAAGAATTAAAAAATCTATGAAAACAGGCTTAACAATGAGCATAACTACCTTTTCTGCTATGTTTGTCCTGTACATTGTATCATCTTCAAGGATTCTCGACGATGTTGCAGCAGTTATTATGATTGGAATGATTGCAGACATGTTAAATACATGGATACAGAATGTTGCTATTCTGAAATGGTATCTGGAGCGTGCACATAAATGAGCAACAGCGAAATTATGAGGGACAAAAGAGTTTTAATTCTTATATTATTCGTAGCACTTTCTATCTCCCTGATTGGTGTAAAGCATCTGGCTATGGGCTGGGACATAAGTGGAGGAAGCGAGCTCAAAGTTCAAACAGAGTATCCTATGCCCTACATTCAACCAGATGGTACAAAAGTAACTATGCAGATGCTGGTGCAGATAATAACCAAGAGGATTAACGGTATAGGTGTCAAAGACGTTACTATAACTCCCTGGGGGAACAGATATCTTATTATGGATTTTGCTGGTACCAACCCTGAAAATGCCAGGAAGATTATTGAGAAGCAGGGAAAGCTTGTTGTCAAAATAGGAAATGTTACAGCCTTCACAGGTAACGAACTTACCAGGGTATCTCCATATACTAAGGGATTTTCAGGCTCATGGCAGGTCCCCTTCACAATAAGCCAGAAAGCTGCAGGACGTTTCAGAAAGGCTTCCATAGAAACAAATTTTTCCAAGGTGTATATGTATCTCGATGATAAGCTTGTAAATAGCGCTCCTATTGGTGAATCCTTAAGACAGGAACTTCTTCAGGGAAAGACAGTCCGTGACCTTGTGCTCACAACAGGCACAGCACTAAAAGATGAAGCTGAAGCCAAAAATGTTGAGATTATTCTCAGGTCAGGTGCTCTGCCCATAAAGTTGACTGTTTTATCAGTATCCAGTGTACCGCCTGAACTTGGCCATACTTTCGGAAAAAATGCGGCAATCGCAGGTTTTCTTGCTATTCTTACAGTAGCTCTTGTCATATTTATAAGGTACAGGGTTCCTGAAATTATTATACCTATTATGATAACGGGTATAAGCGAGGTAATAATTATCCTAGGATTTGCTGCACTTATAAGATGGCAGCTTGACTTACCTTCAATAGCTGGAATAATTGCTGCTGTTGGTACAGGCGTCGATGACCAGATTGTTATAACTGATGAGGTGCTGATGGAGAAAAGCAGAAGTATAAAGCAGAGAATAAAGAGTGCCTTCTTTATTATATTTTCATCCTGGTTTGCCACTGTAGCAGCAATGTTACCCCTTTTTATAATAGGCCTGAGTGCTCTCAGAGGTTTTGCACTTACTACAATTGTGGGAGTTACTGTGGGTGTTTTTATAACAAGACCAGCCTACGGAAGAATCGTTGAGCATTTTGCAGGCAGAGCAAAGAGAAGAGTAACGAAAAGGTAGTTCTTTATGTACATAATTGTAGTTGGTGCCTCCAAGATAGGGGAGCAGATTGCCAAGCTTCTGAGTCAGGAAAGACATAATGTCGTTGTGGTTGAGAAGAATGAAGACAGAGCAACAAAAGTTTCAGAGAAGCTGGATGTGTCTGTTATAAACGGCTCCGGCACTGAGATTGATGTACTGCAGGATGCCGGGGCGGATAGAGCCGATGTTATTTTTGCTGCAACAAGCGATGACGCCGTCAATCTCATGGTGTGCGAACTGGCAAGAATACTCGAGATTGAAAGGAGAATAACATTGGGGCAGAATCCAAAGCATGAGAAGATTTTCAGGGAAGTCGGAACAGAAGAGATAATATTTCCCAGCAGGACTATTGCTACCTATATCAGAAATATCATAACAAGGCCCAGTGTAAGAAGTGTTATGTCAACAATGAAGAAGGATGCTGACATTGTCGAGATTGTCATCCCTCCGGGTGCAATTATAGCGGGAAAGGAGGTAAAGCATATAGGTATGCCAGAGGGCTCCACAATAACAGCTATATACAGGGACAATGAGCTTTTAATCCCGAGAGGGGATACTGTTGTTGAGGCTGGAGATAAAATTATTGTTCTGGCAAGAAACAATATTATTGAGAAGGTTGCAGAGCTGCTTACAAGGAGGTAGGTGATATTACTTTCATACTTCGTGAAGTAATTTCCGTAAGTTAATAATGAGCAGGACTGGGCGGGTTTAGTATATGTGCAAGGACACTGTCTCAGGAGGGGATAAAATTCATAAGGATGATTTCGAAACAATCTTCGAGGATATTGAAGATATGTTTCAAGTATAACCCACCGATTTTCATTCTTGTGGGTGACCCGCATGGCCATTAAGGCTTCTTTAGGCACTGTCCCATTTTATACAGCATAATGATACATTAAAAAATCGTGTCATGTCCATAGGTGGTCTGTTACCTCCTCTAACATTAGGGTCCTTGCTGGAGTCATCGTTCAGCAAGTCTCTGCAGGTCTTTTTTTGAACTAATTCCCAGTGAAATGACCACGCCGATTAAAAGGACACAAAGAGCACATGTTTTTTCTACAGAACGCATTGTATAATGGTGTACTTTGTAAAAAACGAAAGAATTCTTTGCTAACTTAAAGATGTATTTGATGATTTACCGGATATGTTTGAAATCCTTCATCTACATATCTTCTTCCTGAATTCCAGCACTAATATGATAATAATAGTTTAATATTAAAAGAGGTGATTCAAAGGTGATTTAATATGAATTTTTGTGAGAATTTTGAGGGACTCTACTATAGATGTACAGGTTTAGCAACCTCAACCTTCCTACCATCCTTATATATGCTCGCCTCCCAGATATAGATGGGAAAAAGAGCACCAGTGACAGGGTTATCAGTGTACATAAGGCTTTTCCTGGTTTACTTCACACCTAAATCTTCTTTTGTGCCATTCCCAAGCAGAAGATATAATATCTTCAAGAGAAGAATACTCAGGCTTCCACCTTAAAACATTTATTGCCCTCGTGCTATCAGCGATTAAAACTGGTGGGTCTCCCTTTCTTCTGTGTGCTTCCGATACGCTTATCTTTTTCCCTGTAACCTCTTCAGCAACATCAATCACCTCTCTAACTGAGAATCCCTGACCTACGCCAAGATTGAAGGCACCACTCTCTCTGTCTTCTTTCAGGTATTTCGCTGCAAGCACATGCGCCTGAGCAAGGTCTGTCACATGAATATAATCTCGGATGCAGGTGCCATCTCTGGTAGGATAATCTGTTCCAAATACATTAACCTTTTTCCTTCTTCCAATGGCAGCATCAAGAACAATAGGTATAAGATGAGTCTCGGGGGAGTGGTCTTCGCCTATACCTGCTCTGTAGTCAGCCCCGGCAGCATTAAAGTAGCGCAGGAAAACATATTTAATATTATAGGCTCTGCTGAAGTCCTCAAGCATGTACTCAACAGCAAGCTTGGTTTTTCCATAGGGATTTACAGGTGCTCTCAGATGCTCTTCGGGTATTGGAATTTCTTCTGGAATGCCATAAACTGCGCAGGTGGAGGAGAATATAAAATTCTTTACATCATGCTTAACCATCTCTTTTAGAAACCTAAAAGTTTGGATAACATTATTTTCATAGTATTCCGCTGGCTCTGATATAGACTCTCCTATCAAGGCTAAAGCTGCAAAGTGCATCACAGCTTCTATATCATGTCTGGTGAATATCTTTTTGAGTAGAGCAGTATCGCCCAATTCTCCTTGATAGAATACACCCTGCCTGACAGACTCCCGATGTCCCTGAGAAAGATTGTCCAGCACAATTGGAGTGTAGCCGGCTTCCGCAAGAGCCTTCACTGCATGGGAGCCTATATAACCCGCTCCTCCAGTAACAAGTATTTCCACTTTTCTGCCTTCTTATAACCAAAATTTAATCTTCATTCAGCCCACCTGTCCTATAGTGTCAAAACATGGGTCTTTAGGCTCAACTCCAGCTTGTCCAACTGCTCATAAGCCCCGTTATTTTATCAGAATCTTATTATTGCACCGCATAATGGCTCAGGCCATGGCTCAGTATTGTTTCCATCAGATGCAAGTATAGCTGCTATTATTGAATCGTGAGAGATTGCCAATGTAAGTCCTCCTCGGTCATTGAAATAAGTAAGGTCGGAGAGTAATCTCTTGCTTCCGAGGTCACGGTGCAGCATGCCAGGAACATCATATCCCCCTATATGGCGTCTGAGATAGTACCCCAAATTCCTATGATTTGAACACTTTATTGTTTTCTCAAATAATTTTAGGTCTATCATGAAGGGTCCGTGGTCTCCTAGCATGTTTGATTCATAGATACTGACTTTCCAGTTGGCTCCTTTTTTTATTAGTTTGCCTGTTTCGCCGCACCTATGAACAGGGCTCACAACTATACAGTTAGGTTTATGCCCATCCCATTTTTTTCCAAAATTTAAACTGGCAAACCTTCCCTCTTCAGAGAGTGGTGTGGTTCTTGCGGGGAATGAGCCCCCTTCTCTTGGGCCATGGCGGATTAGTAATATGCCTTCCTTTGGTATTTTGTCATTGACATCCCACCTCGTGATTTTGTATTCAGACATTGCTATCGACCTTTTCCAATTCCATTATGAAGTGGCCACTGAAAGGCTCACTTTTTCGAAGATTCCATATGGTTTTTTTAATCAATCCTTTCCAATCTTCAAGACTGCGCTCTCGCCCACCAGTTATCAGGTACATGTTGAGGTCGAGAAGCCCATAGTCACCCCTATTTGATGATATACGGTCAATGATTAAAAGACGAGCTTCACTACCTGATGACTTCGCTACGTTTCGGAGGATTTGTATAGCTTTCTTGTCATCCCAATCGTGGAGAACGCGGCTGAGAATATATAGGTCGCCTACAGGTAGTATGTCTGAAAAAATGTCACCACCAACAATTTCCATTTTCTCTTGACTATCAACTAGTCTGGCTACTTCCGGACGCTCGAATAGAATACCCTTCTCAACATAAGGGGATTGGATAATCTCTTTTAATAGAGCACCCTTTCCACCCCCGAGGTCAACAACCATTTTACTTCCCTTTAATTTGATAAGATGAGTAATGCCCCTCCAATCAAATTTAGCATATGAGTCCAATACCCTCTGAGTCAAAGAAACAATCTTTTGATTTGACGACAGCGATTCGAAAAAGTCACATCCTTTCTTTACATCTTGACCAGTTAAGGCGTCAATCCACGGTTTTAATTGTGGTCCAAGCCAAAAGTCAAATCTGTCCCTTATGATGGTGTTTAGTTCGAGTTGTTTTCCAAAGGGAGTCAAGGTACTGGTATCTTCATCCAATAGTCCAAGTGAAATCCATGCGTTCCTTATTGCTTCTTTTCCGCGGTCGTCGATTTCAATTGAAGGTTTTCCTCTGGCCAGTCCCGCATCGAATCCTAGTTTAATTGCAAAAGGAATCCAATATGATACTGCAACATCATGAAGCCTATGAAATTTCTCTTGCTCTGAAGTTGGGACATTTGCCGTTATTTCTCCATTCTCATTGATGACTACAACAGAGCCGTCTTTCAATCTGGCATAAGCCTGGCCATTGTAGAAAGGCTCAAGATACTCATACCTTCGATGGCTAATATCATCCCCGTCCCTTTCAATGTGGAACCACCCTTCAGCATCCCTTGCCCTGGCAAAGCCCTTATGAAATACGTCAAGGTCGAAGAATGCTTTATTATGAATGAGTTCGCCTTCAGGGTTGATGTGACGACATAGCCCATCTTTCCCACGGACGACCGACGCACCCTCCCTATAATCCCCGGCATATACCCACGGACCATTGGGAACTTTGCTTCCATCCAGTCTGATATGGTAATAATTTCCTTTTTCATCCCTGACAGGACACCTGTTATTCTGGAAATTTCCACACCAGGCCCAATCGCGTTCATATAACCGAATACCATCAGGTAGAATATGAAACGACCTATGTTCTTTAATAACTGCAGCTCTCCCCTGATAGAAACCAAAGGTTCGGTCAAACCTCTGGTCATAGGCAGGAGTTCCATCAGGTTTCATGTGGTATGCACCGGTTTTGTCACCGACCGGGGCAAGTCCTGGTTCATGGAATGGTAGTACCCAGTTGAAATGATAAGAGTATAAAGGCTTACCTGTTTCATCTAAATGATGTGTACCTTTTGGATGGGGGTGACTGTATTTCCAGTTTGTCATTGGGTAACAACCTCACGGTATTTTTGAATTGAATGTTCTCCCAGCTCAACATTCCGGACATGGGCAAAGTAAGTATTCGGTGTAATCAGGTCAAGGTCTTTTTCAAGCCAGATGTTAACAGTCATTTCATTCAGCCAGATATCATCATCAAATATTCCTTTTTCTGATAGGATTTTCATCCAAATCAATTCATCATTTGGTTCTTCGAGAGGAATGCCTACATACTCCCGCAGGTCCCCTAATTTGGAACTGGCGTAATGGACAGCGCAATTGACCCTCGCCCAGTAATTTCGGATATAGGTGAACTTGGGATTGCCACTTTTTCGGACTGTTTTCCAGAATTGATTATCCGGCCATTTCAAACATATTGCATCCCAATCCACCCACAGGTATTCACCGAATTCTTCCAAGGCCCAGTTGCACATCCAGAACTTCATCCTGGTGTTGGCTTCAATTCTAGCAATTTGCGGGGCATCGTCCATAATTTTTTCAACATACAAACCTAAAGAAGATAACTTCTTAGCACACCAGTCATCAGCTGCAAAGAATATCAGTTCTTCACCATATTGTGGATTCAGTTTTAAACAGGATTTAATTTCTGCAAGGGTCTTATAAGGAGTCATATCCCCCCTTTGTCTTGTATCCCTGAATAAACCACTGATGATTACCGGGGTCGTTCTCATTTTATCTCCTCCTTCGGTCTGCGCATATTGCACATTTTGCACAGGCCATTTTCCAGATAGTGGTTAATCAATTGATTATACTGTTCGCTCTCCCAGATAGCCATCAACCCTGAATCAAGTACATTAAGAT
>BDTY01000105.1 GCA_002897955.1 archaeon BMS3Bbin15 | reverse complement strand
AAGATGAGGCAGAAAGAATACTGAACAAGATTGAATTTCACTACACACCGAAACATGCAAGCTGGCTAAATGCAGCAGAGATTGAAATCAATGTGATGGATATTGAATGTACAGATAGACGGATAGGTGACACGGAAAAACTAGCCAGCGAAGTGGATGCATGGACACGGAGAAGGAATGACATGAAAAAGAAGATAGATTGGAAGTTCACCAGAGAGAGGGCTGACAGGAAACTATCCAGGTATTATGTCTAAAAACTAAATTTTTGCGACACTAGGTTTGTAACTTCGCAATCAAAAATCCTGGCACTTCCCAGTACTCCTGCAGGTAAACCTTACATTCCTGGACGTGAGCACCAGCATAATTAACGAAAAAGGAAAAAGGATTCATTCAAATCTGGCGATGTTTTTGACCTTGTCGAAATCGTTGTCAAAGGAAAGTATGCTTTTGATATTCTGTAAGTTCATCACAAAGATTGTGGTAGCGTCAGCTACCGAAAGCGTTCCATCATACTTCAGGAAGATATTCATGGGTTTCTCTTAAATTTACTATATTCTTCCAAGATTTTATCTAAAATCATTAATTGGGTCTTTTCTACCTGTGGCTTCTAATGGGCTAGTGAGAGCCTCATTGGAAAAATAGAAGAGATGAGGTAGGAAGTTACATCTACCTTCTATTTAATTATTGACATTATTTCATGCCCCAGAGATGTTAATACCACGTATGCAATTAGTATTATAATTCCAACTATAATTACATCTATAATTACAACTATTATTTTCATAATAATCTTGGCAATGAGACCACCCATTTTAATTGGTGTATGAATTGCCATACCTCACTTATTTTATAATTGTATTCCTTTTCCATATTTCACTACCTCTACTTTTTTAACATTAATACCAATTTTTTTTCTATTTTGTTTATCAATATTACATATTCCCCATAATTATGGGCATTTTCACTCTACATAGAGATTTAATCTATTTTACTAAATCATTGGGTTGTAACCGTGTATATCTTCCTTAGCCATCATTATAAACAACTCTGTTTTAATGTTATTTATATAATAATGAGGGCTTTTGGTGTGGCTAAGGACAGCCTCGGGTGGGATTCGAACCCACGACCTTCTGCTTACCAAGCAGACACTCTACCATGCTGAGCCACCGAGGCAATGGGCCCGCTGGGCTTCGAACCCAGGACCTTTCGCTTATCAGGCGAACGCGCTAACCAGGCTGCGCCACGGGCCCAAGCAATCAGATACCTACACCACTTATCATCTTAAATTTTTTATACATCTACCCCTGTATGTCTCTGCTCTTGAGAGCAGACTGAATCTTTTGCTGAAGTTCCTTGAGCTTTACTGTAATCTTTTCTTCCTGTTTCTTAAGAGTTTTAATTCTCAGTTCAAGAATTTCTTTATTTTCAACAAGTTTCTCTTCTACCTGAGCCTTTTCAGTCTTGATTAAAATGTTTCCTACAGCCCTGTAAATTTCATTATCTTCCTTAAGCCCGACTATCTCGTCAAGAGCTTTTTCAACATCTTTAAGCTGAATTTCCATCTGGATTTTCTGGCTGGCAATAGCCTCTGCCTGCTGCTGTATCTGCTGAAACTGAGCAAGCTGATGTTCCAGCTCTTTTGGTAATTCCGTCATAAATCTTCCTCCATCAAACTATAACTTAACTTTATCCATCTCAAATAAGACGAAAGGGATGCTCTGAAAGCAGAGGAATCTCCTTTCAGAAAGAGGTAAATAACCTTACCAAGCTTTTTGAAATCCTCCTCACCCCTGCTATGAGGTGAGCTGATATGCTCGGGTGCTACACTTCCATAAACTATATCTGCCTCTTCCGGAGAGTCGAACTCTATTTCAATATTTCCTCTGCCCTCTAAAATAATTACTCCTCCTTATAATCTTTCTCACCCTGAACTCAGGGCCACCCTGCAATAAGATTGAGTTATCTCTCTGAAATATTTTACATTCTGGCACGGAGAGTCTTTCTCTAAGCTCAGAAGCTATATCCGCCTCTTCATCACCAGTGTAATTTGTGTTCTTATGTTCTCTCTTCAGGATTACTCCTTCAAGCACCAGAGCCAGAAGGTTATCCTCCATGTCAACTATATCAATTCTGGAAGGATTGCCTCTCTTCTCCTTTACCACAACAAGAATTTTATTATTCTGAAGGAGAGAATAGATATACACAAGATTTGCCTTACCTCTGGTGAAATAAGTGAATTCCAAGGCTCTCGCAAGCTCTCTGGAGAAACTCCTGGTTCGTTGTGAAGGTTTTCTTGAGGTAGTAACCAGGCCCATCAGAATGCTTTTACGCGTTTGGCTCTCTGAGGCCTAATTTTAAAGAGTATCTTATAACCACAGAAAGGACACCTCGCCGAGTCATCTTTTCCCAGGTCTACTTCCTTTCCACAATTACCACATCGGTACATTACTCACCAACCACCTTTTTAACAGCTCTCTGCACAGTAGCCTGCATTGGCGTTTTTGGAATGTAGGCGCCTCCACTGAATTTTGCGTTGCATTTCCTGCACTGCCAGATACCAGAGGCTATTCTTTTCACACCAAGCTTGTGGCATACAGGACACTCATGCTTGACTTTCTGTTTTTTATCAACTTCCAGCCACTTTCTTCTAAGCCTCATGCCATAGTGCGCACCGAACTTGCCGGCGCTTCCTATTTTCTTTGTTCTGCCCATGAAAATCACTCCAGAAATGTTCTAAGCTCTTCAGCCTTTTCTCTTCCCCTATTAACAAGTTCAATAATTTCCTTCTGTGTGAAGGTGCCACTTCCACCTTTCTGCATGGCAACGACATTGCCTTTTGAATTGTAACCTATAGTCAGTCTTGCACTGAGTATCTCCTCCTCCTCAAGGCAGGGGTCCACAAGAATGTAATCACCTATTTTAGCAAAAGTAACTTCTACGGGCTTATCAACAACCGGAAGCTTCTCATCAGTCTTTGTCTTGTAGTCCACTGTTCCATTTTCATCGACTGCCGGGAAGGTTGAGGTCATAAGAGCAGCAATAGAGCCCAGAGCAGCAGCATCAAAGAGATTACCACCATAGTCGAGCACATGTATATCAACAAAGACAATCCAGACCTTCTCGCCTTCTTTCAGGCATAATTTTTCAATATCAATACAATCTGATTCTCTTATAACTCTGTCCACAACTCTTGCTATTTCAATAGAGTCTTCACCAGGTGGCCCAAGTTCGAAGCCGGGACTTGCTACAGGCACAAGCTCTACGTTTGTGGTTAAAACACCAGAATTAGGCATATCAGAGAAAGGTGCACCGAGTGTTAGTTTTACGCCTACCATAATCTGGGTTTTTCCAAATTTCACGCGGGCACTACCTTCGGCCTTTTCAATGAGGCCTGTTTCTATAGATATATCCCTGTAATCATCAAAACCTCTGTCATCTATCCTTTTTCCCTGCTCGAGAAGGCTTATGATATATTCTCTTTTAATTTCAGGTATAATATCTTCCATTTATTCGCCTCCATATCTCTTCATGAGGGCTTCTTTCTGCTTTTCATAGACATCTCTGCATCCCTTAACAGCAAGATTTAAAGCCTCCTCAAACTCTTCCTGAGTTAAATTGCCGTCCATCTGGAGCAGTGCAATCTCACCAGTTCTTGGAATAATTGCCACTGGAACATCTGCCTCTCCATAGTTATCCTCTGTATCAAACAAATCAACCACTACTTTTCCACCAATCTTACCGGAGGCGCAGGAAGGTATCAGTTCTTTCATTGGAATTCCTGCATCAGCAATTGCAACACTGGCTGCAGTTATACCGGCACACCTTGTTCCAGCCTGAGCCTGGAGTATCTCAATATATACATCTATGGCAGTCATGGGAAAAAGGTGGAGAAAAACAACACTTTCGAGAGTATTTCTTATAACCTTTGAAAGTTCCACACTTCGCCTGTCGGGGCCAGGACGCTTTCTGTCATTTACGGAGAACGGTGCCATTCTATAATATGTTCTCAAAGCAGCTCTATCTGACCTTGCTTCATGCTTTGGATGAATCTCTCTTGGTCCATAACAGGCAGCAAGTACTTTATTACCGCCCCATTCGAGATAGCAGGAGCCGTCAGCTCTTTCCAGAACACCTGCTTCGATTTTTATGGGCCTGAGCTCGTCAGGAGCCCTGCCATCAAGCCTCTTACCATCAATAATAAATTCTTCTGGTTCGCCAACTTTCATTTTATTTCCCTCTCAATAATTTCCTTAATTCTATCTGTTAATCCTGAAGTATGAGCTTCAGACTCAATTGTCATGATAACTTTCTCTACAAGGTTTTCTGCTTCCACTTCTCCTTCTCCTTCTCCTTTAATCCATACAAGACCATTCTGTCCTACAAGTACTCTGCAGCCTGTGAGCTTTCTTATCATATTTATCATTGAACGCTTTTTACCTATAACCCTCGGCACCTTTGCCGGAGAAATATTTATTATTCTTCCTCCTGTGAGAGGATGGGTCCCTATTGCACGGAGGGTTATATATATTCTCTTTGTGGGTGTTATCTCTCTAATCAATGCATATATCACTCTTCCTGGCGGCATTATTCTGGAGAGCGGTACATTGAAGGGTTCAATTTCGCGGTAGTAGTCACTGGCATTGAGGAGAGCATTGTATGGAGAATAGATGTCAACTTCCCAGGCTGTGGACATGGGATTTCCGATAATCTCGCCTATCACATAGTCTCCGACTTTTGGAATATACTTCCCTGTCATTGGAATCACTCTTACTCTGTTCTCCTTTAAATCCAGAAGGCCGAGAATTGATGAGTAGACTTTTTCACCGTCTCTATAAACACCATGTCCCAGTATTATATTGCCTTCGGCAACTTCCTCTCCTGGAATAACAAGCCTTCTTTTCATATCATAAACCTCATAGTATTTTAGATTCCAGATTTCCTCTGGTTAATTCATTGAGTTTTCTGAAAAACTCATCCACTGCTCCGGCAGGAAGGGTAATTACAAAGGCATAGGAGCCATCTTTAAGCCATTCTTCCTGCTTTATATCTCCAAATTTTCTTACTGCGGGATAGGCCTTTGATGTATAGTCTGGCGGTATTTTAACAGCAATCTTTCGTTCCTCAAATTTTATGGGGATAAGAGGTCTTAAACTTTTAATCACAAGCTTTAGCTGGTCATCAAAACTTTTATTAATGTCTATATGCACTCTCGCCTCTTCCATAGCTTTCTCTATTCTATGAGGTGGATGTGGTGCCTTTGTCAGAGGGTTTATGGCGTTTCTTGCTATATAGTTGATTATCTGCTTCCTCCTGCGCTCCGCTATTTTCCGTCTCATTTCGGTGGTAAGCTGAATCTCACCTTTTTTTATTATCTTCTCCACAGCCTCTTCAAAGCTGGATACACCCAGTGTTTTCAGGACATTTTCAGGAGAAGATTTATCACCCTTCTTTGCATCCTTGAAAATCTGGTTGACAGCAAGAAGAGCTTCAATATCCACCTTTTCGCCATGTTTAAACTTAAAAGCAAGATCCGGGTCAACTAAAAGTTCAAAGTGTTCGCCATGAGTCTCTAAGCGAGCAATAACAGCCCTGTCAAGGCTTACCACCAGTATTCACTCCTCTTCCTCAGATTTCTCCTTTTTTGGTATTTTTGCCAGATGTCCTTTAACCTCTTCGGGAGTGAACTTGGTATATTCTCCGCTTTCAAGTTCCACCACAGCTATCTCTATTGTCTCTTCACTCATGATACCTTCAGTTATTTCATTCATAATTTTAAGAGCAAGCTTGATTGCACCCTTTTTATCCAGATCTTCACTGTATTCCTTTTCAAATATTTCCATAGCTGTATTTCTACCAGAACCTATGGCTGTGGCTTTATATTCAATAAGTGCTCCGCTCGGATCTGTTTCAAAGAGCTTTGGAATCTCATTTACACCAGCTATGAGCAGAGCTATACCAAAAGGCCTTACACCTCCATGCTGTGTATAAAGCTGCTTGAAGTCACATATTTTCTTCACAAGCATATCCACACCTATAGATTCATTGTAAAGAACTCTGTGGTACTGAGCCTCAACTCTCGCTCTATCCACAAGCACTCTTGCATCAGCGACAAGACCAGAGGTGACAGCAGCAATATGATCATCTAGTTGAAAAATCTTTTCAATCGACCTTGATTCAACAAGCTTACTGGTTACCCTTTTATCAACACATAGAAGGACACCATCTTTGTATTTAATTCCAAGAGATGTCGTTCCACGCTTTACAGCTTCTCTTGCATATTCAACCTGAAACAATCTTCCATCAGGGCTGAAAACAGTAATTGTCCTGTCATAGCCCATACTTGGTAACGGTTGCATTCTTATTCACCTCTCACATCAGTTTGTGTAATCCCGATATATTCAACTTTAAGCTTCTTAACCCTTCTTAAAAATTCTTCATCAGGAACAAGGTCAAGACAGATATTAAATTTCCTTGCCACAGTAAAAGCTTTTCCCTTAAATATAACTTTGCTTTCCTCAGCTACTATTACCTCTTTATTCCGACTTAAAAACTTTTTGTGAACTGCTTTAATTGTGCCACTTGTTCCGAGGCTTCTCAGGTGAATTTTCTTTCCTCTTATCTCGCCAGTTAATGCTGCACATCCTATAATTTTTTCAACAGAAATGTGGTTGCAGCCAACAATTATATAATCTGAAGTGGCCTTTATAATTTTGAGGCTGAGTCTGCTCACTCTAACTTCTCCAAGTAGATTTAAAGTACTGTCCAAGAGTGCCTCTCTTGCCTCTTCGCCGCTAATTTTGTGGTCACTCTCAACTATAAAAGCTATATATCTTTTTCTCTCTCTCAGAGTTGAGGGCAGACTTTTGATTTTCATTTTATACCCTTCTCCCGAATTAGTTTCTCAGGCAGATTGATACTCTCTTTTATATCTTCTTCTTCTAAGCCAAGAAGGTACAGAATTGAAGCGATCTCATATTTGTTCCTCATATCATATTTACTCTTTGCCCCTGAGGTGACAAGAATGTCAAAATTGTACTTGTTCTTAAGTTTTTTAATTCTTCTAAGGCTTGAGAGAATTTTAAGTCTCTGGTGCTGGATAAGAAGATAGCTGAGACACAGCTCAATAGCAACTCCGTTATCTGCAGCCTCCCTGGCAACAACGGCATCCACACCCGAGTCTCTTCTTCCAAGCCAGGGATGAGCAAGAATGTCAACTCTTGAGTCGCTAACCGCACTTCTGTTTATCTCAGCTCTACCACCGTGCACAACAATAATATCAAATTTCTTTGATGAGATAATCTCCCTTCTAAGCTCTCTCTTATTCCTTGCACTTATCTCAATTCCTGATATGAAATCATCATATTTGATACCATCGCAGAGAGCGACTTCTATACCCAAATCTCGGGCTTCCTTTTTTAGTCTTGATGGCGAGTCGACACCCTTTGAATTAATAGAGTGGACTCTGAGGTCAATGAACATTTTCAAAAAGCTTCCTGAGTTCTTTTTTTATTTTATCCTCGTTGTATGGATAGCTTGTTATAGTAAGCTCCACCTGAAGTCCCTTGCCCAGACTCAGCTCTCCAAGATATGCTTTCATCTTGTCGAATCTGATATAGAATTTTCCACTGGAAAATCTCTGTTCAATCTCTCTGCCCAATCTTTCCCATTCTTTGCCCATATTTGCTGCAATATGCTTTAAAAACGCTCTGATATCTCTGGCATGTGTTACTTTAACTGAGATAATCTCGATAGGATTGCCATATTGTCCTTTTGCTATCTGTGACATATATTCAATAGGGAATGGGAGAATGAACTGGAATACTCCCATCACTTTCTCTCTATCTTCTGTGGCATGGACAAGAGCCTTGGCTTCAAGGGAGAGAATTCTCATAATAATCTGGGCAAGGAGACCACTCATTTCACTGGGTGGAGGAATTGCCCTACCTCACAGCTTTTAAAATTGTATTCCTTTTCCATATTTTACCAACTCTATTTTTTTAATATTAATATCAAAAAGTTTACTTATTTTGTCTACCACTATGGCATATTTCCCATAACTATGAACTCCTTTGACTTTATATAGAGATTTAATATATTTCACTAAATCATTGGGTTGTAATTTATATCTTTGTCTTCTTATAGCAGGCTTGAAACCTTTTCTATTGGTTTGAATGCTTCTGTTATTCCGTCTTGTTTGAGTTAATTCATAAGATTTAGCCCTATTTTGAGTTGTTCCACCAGCGATTACAAAAGCATCATTAACATGACTTTTCTCTATGTCCAATTTAATCCTGTCATGTTTTGTAATATATCCATACGTCAGGTTGTGTGAAAACTCATGTTTGCATGAAAAATAAGTAATATATGTCCATGAAATCACAAAAGGGGGTAGAAAATTCACAAAATATAGGGTTTTCACACAGTCTGACGTCCGGTCACACTTCAAAGTATTCACCAGTCTCCATCTGACAATATTCATAAACGCAGTTGATTTTAATGCTCGCTTTGCTTTATTTTGAATTTCTGGATGTCCAAACTCTGCTGCTGTTTTATTACCTTTTTTCTGATTACATTTATGACATGCTATAGTTAGATTAGAAACTCTGTCTGTTCCACCTCGGATTTTAGGTATAATATGTTCAATTTCTAAAGGTATATTTTTCTTACCACAATACGCACATTTATGCTTCCACTTTTCTAACAAATATTCCCTCACTTCATAGCCTTGTAATTCTCCCTGCTGGTATTCTATTCCTTTAATCTCTGGATTATGGAGCTTCTGCTGGTCAAAACTCGCTACCTCTACTGTCATTTTTGTTATAGGTAATATTTTCTTCAGTTTTTCTATCAATCTGAGATGTGTCTCAA
>BDTY01000104.1 GCA_002897955.1 archaeon BMS3Bbin15 | reverse complement strand
CAGAATGGGCCGGTAAAGTAGTAACTTTTGTAAATCCTAAAAACACGTCTCAAGAATGCTCCTCGTGTGGTAAAATAGTCAAGAAAATCCTTAATATTAAAATACATAACTGTCCTTACTGTGGGTTGATTCTTGATAGACATGTTAATGCTGCCATAAATATATTACATAGAGGAATGATAAAAGTAGGGTTGGGATACACCGATTTGATGCCTGTTCGAGGTCTAGCACAAGTTCCACCGATGACTCAGGAAGCCCACGAATTTAGTCGTGGGTAGTTCACAATGCTTGCTGTAGTAGTTGAAAAGCAATCTGCTGAAAGGGCCAGGGTGGAGCTTCTTAATTTAAATCTGTTTGATAAAAGCAGGTATATAATATCAAAAGCCGGAAGAGTAGAGATTCCAGTGTTGTCCCTTCCCGAGAAGCTCGGTGTAAATTTTACTTTTGTGCAGCAGGATAAATCTGTTTTTAAAGCACATGGCCTGAGTTTTAGTGAAATGAAGGAATACCTTAAAGGTGTTGTGGGGGAAAAAGCGGAGTTAATCAAGGGGGGATGGGAGATGATTGGAGATGTGTTTATAATAAGCCTTCCAGAAGAACTTTATGCTGAAAGGGAAAAGATTGGCAGAGCTATGCTTGATTTTCATCCCAGGGCAAAAACAGTTATACTCAGAAAAAGAATTTCAGAACCTCTGAGAAAACCGGAAGCCCAGGTTATTGCAGGCAGAAAAAAAACAGTTATCATTCACAGAGAGAATGGAGTAATTTTTAAGCTCAACCCTCTTAAGGTTATGTTCAGTGCAGGTAACTTCTCGGAAAGGCAGAGAATGGCTTATATTTCATCACCAGAAGAAAGAGTTCTGGATATGTTCTCGGGCATAGGACAGCTCTGCTTACCTCTGGCAAAGTACTCCTCCCCGGAGAAAGTCATTGCTATTGAAAAGCGACCTGAAACCTTCCAGTTTCTGAAGGAAAATATAAAACTTAATAAGCTTGAGAATGTCGAGGCAAGACCTGGTGACAACCTCGAAGTTTCTCCTGTGAATTTTGCAGATAGAGTGCTAATGGGTTACTTCTTCTCCCCGGAAAATTACCTTAAGACAGCCCTGAGAGCTCTGAGAAATGGCAGAGGAATGCTCCACTTCCATGCCCTCGTAAAGAAGCCAGAACTAAAAAGTTATGGAGATAGAGTTGCAGAGTTGATAAGAAAGGAAGGATATGAAGCAAAAGTTAATTACAATAGAATAATAAAGTCCTATGCACCTATGGTATGGCATGCTGTTTATGATATAGAGGTGAGAAGTGAAAGGTAGGCAAATGTCTATGCAAATTATACTGAAATTCATGAGCGAAAATCATGGTCAAATATAAAAATATATCTCCCGGGTACGAGATTTTCCCTTTCAACGGAATAGCCACATACACTGCACTTTCTACCCTTCATTATTAACTCACCTGCAAGATTCCTTCTCCGAAGATAAATCATCTCAGAACCACATAGCGGACATAGCTTACTTTTCTTATCAGAATGCCTTTTCTCAACTTTAATTTTAATTTCCCTGGAAATAGCAGCAATCCTGAGAAGTCGCCGTGGAGAAAGCCTGTAGCTTCTGCTGACCTTCTTCAGGCGCCTCAGCACAAGCTCATGAAACTCATAAAGAGAACGAACCTCTTTCCTGTCCTCCAGAACATCCAGTGCCTTCTCAACTACTTCCTTTTCCTCTGGAATTCTGTAGCTTATCTTCAATTTTTTCAACCCTTTCTCGAATTTTTTTCCAGTGAGAACCTTCCCAGTATATTTTCCCACATTTTGAGCATATATAAACTTTTTTGTTTGCCATTCTTATTTTTTGCGGAAGAGAGGATATTTCCTTTTCCTCAGTCTCTCTAACCTCAGAGCCACACATGGGACATAGAGCCTCAGAAGGCTCCTTTCTGATTTCAAAACCATTCCTCACAAGCTTCAAAAGCTGACCTTCTATGCAATTCGACTTTATTAAAATCACATCAAGAGAGAGCTTCCTTGCTTTTCTCTCAAGCTCTCTATCCCTTGTCAGAAGAATACTCTTATTTCTTAAGCACATATCTAAAAGAACGGTATCATCTGCCCCGGAATTGTAATATGTTTGATAGCCACTCAGCCTCAACCATCTTGCAAGCTTTCCCAGCATTGCATCACAGGTAACACTCTTCCTTATGGTCTTTCCCATATATTTTTATATCTCGGCAAAATATTTATATTCATGGGACAAAGGAAACTGGAGGTATGACAATGAATACAGAAGTAAGAGTGAGGGAAGCAATGAATCAGAAAGTAATCGTTATAGAGCCACACGCCACTGTAGCTGATGCTGCTATGCTCATGGCAAATAATAACATAGGGAGTGTTGTTGTGGTTGAAGGAGAGAACCCTATTGGAATTATAACTGAAAGGGATATTACCTACTCTGTTGCTGCCATAGACCTGAAGCCTTCTCTTGTAAAAGTAAAAAATATTATGAGCAAGAATCTGAAAATCATATCTCCAAATGATATTTTAACAAAAGCTTCAAAAATCATGGTAAAATATAATATAAGGAGACTTCCAGTTATCGAAAAAGGAAAACTTGTGGGTATAATATCCAACAAGGATATCCTTGCAATAGCACCGAGTCAGATTGAAGTGCTGAGAGAACTTGCGACAATGAATCATGAAAAAGAAGATGTTCCAAAAGAAGTACCTGAATGGGGCACATGCGAAAACTGCGGGGATTATGGAGTCAGAATCCAGGAAGTTAACGGAATATATGTGTGTGACACATGTAAGGAAGAGCTTGAAGAATAAGAGGTTGGCCAAATGAAAGTTAAAGATGTAATGGTAACAGAGTTACTATGTGTCAGAGAGAAAGATTTTGCTACCTCTGTAAGAAAGCTTTTCAGAGATTATGGCTACAGAAGCTTCCCTGTGGTAGATGATGATAACAAACTCGTTGGAGTTATCACCAGAGGTGACATACTAAATATAACGTCCACACGTTCGAATATCCTTGTGAGTGGATTGATGTCCCAACCTGTTTATTTCACAACATCTGATGAGTCTCTCACCAAAGTTGCAGAGATTATTGTGAAGAACAATGTAGGAAGAATGCAAGTGATTAAATCCACAAATGATAGAACTCTCATAGGAGTGATAAGTACACATGATATTCTTAAGAAATTTATTGGAAAGGAGCCCAATAAAAAGTTTGTCAGAGATGTTATGACAGAAGATGTCAAAAGCTGTTCTCCTGATGATGAAATAACAAAAATTTGGGCTAAAATGCTTGAAACAGGATTCTCAGGTATTCCTGTAGTGAAGAAAGGGAAACTGATTGGAATAATCACCAGAATAGATATAATCCGCTCAGGTCATGTGAGAATTTCAAGGGAAGACGATAAGGGTAAAGTTAGAAGGTCAACGGCAGTTGAAAAAATTATGAAAACCCCTGTTATTAGTATACAGCCCGACATCCCTGTCATTGAAGCTGCAAAAATAGTTGTTGAAAAAAATATAGGCAGACTCCCTGTCCTTGATGATGAAAAACTTGTGGGGATAGTGGACAGGGAGGATTTGATCAAGGCCTGGCTTTAATTATTTTGCAGCCAGCTTAATATCTTCTGCCTTTACTGTTTTTCTTTTTGCATGCTTGGCTAAGTCTCCAGCCTCTCGTGCTACATCCTTGCCAATATCTTCGAGAATCTCTGCAAGAAGTTCTGCAGCATCTTTACCAACTCTCAAACCGGTTGCATTTCTTATTATCCTTTCGCATGCAGCTATTGAAAGTTCAGCCATTTTTATCACTCCTTTTTCTTTTTTTAATGTTACAAATCTCTTATTTTCCTGATTAAATATAAATCTTTCTATCATAAATAATTGTTGAAGGTAAATTATGTTGTGGACTGCTTTAATCAACATAATATCAGAGAAAAAACTTACTGACACTGCAGCCTGTACCGGCAGACTGAGAGTATCAAATAAATGGGAGAAGTATAAATGTATGAGAGGAGTAAGAGCCTTGAAGAGATTATTAAAAGGAGGATTGAAAGAGAGGGTGCCATAAGCTTCAGAGATTATATGGAGATATGTTTATATTATCCTGATAAAGGCTACTACACCTCAGGAAGAAAAATATTCGGAATGAAAGGGGACTACCTTACTTCACCCTACATAACACCCCTGTTCGGCAGGATTATAGCAGAGCAGTTTATTGAGATTGAAGGTTATCTGAATAAACTTCATATTGTAGAAGCAGGTGCAGGTGAAGGTATATTTGCAGAACAGGTATTGAAAAGACTGGAAGAAAAAGGTGTTGAAGCAGACTACACAATAATCGAGCCTTTTGAGAATCTGAAAAAAATGCAGGAGAATAATCTGAAGGATTTTAAAGTTGACTGGATTGCTAGCCTTGAAGGAGTTAAAAATCTCAAAGGATGTATCTTCTCGAATGAACTGATTGATGCTTTTCCTGTGCATTTAATTGAATCTACTGAAGACGGAATTAAAGAAGTGTTTGTAACTCTCGATAAGGGAGAGTTTAGAGAAGTTTTAATGAAGGCTGACAGTAGAATTGAAGAATACTTCAAAGAACTTGGGATTTCACTTCCCTCTGGCTATAGAACTGAGGTAAACCTTGATGGCATTGAATGGCTGGAAAAATGTCATGAAGCTCTAAAAAAAGGGTATATAATTACAATAGACTATGGCTATCCTTCAGTAGATTTATACTCACAGAAAAGAAATTCTGGCACACTTATGTGCTACTCAAAGCATACAGCCACGTCAAATCCTTATCTAAGCCCGGGAATGTGGGATATGACATCTCATGTAAATTTTTCTGCACTTAAACTATGGGGTGAAAAATTCGGTCTTAGCTGCCTGGGATACACTGATTTAGCAAGTTTTCTACTGGGAGCTGGCGCTGAGGAAATAATGAAAGAGATAATGGAAAATAAAGGGTATTCCAGTTATGCCGTAAAATTCCAGTCACTCAAAACTCTGATCATGCCAGAGAGTATGGGCACAACTTTCAGAGTCCTTGTGCAGAGCAAAAATATAAGAAAAAGTATTGGAGGAGTGAGCAGAAAGCCCTTTATAAGGGAAGAGCTCTAACCCTAACTTATAAATCACACATATGCTCTATTTTAATAATATGAAGATGCCATCTATCAATATGTTTTACAAAAGAACTGTTATTCTGATACTTGCAACAGTCCTATCAATAATCATATACTCATTAGTTTTCCTTGAACTCATGCGAGAAGAGGGTTTCAGCTACACACCTGTGGATGCAATCTACTGGATAATATCTACAATGACTACTGTAGGTTTTGGTGATATAGTTTTCAAGTCTCAGATAGGTAAGATTTATACTGTATTCGTCGAACTTACAGGAATTGCATTGATTTTCGGTGTGGCAGTCCCTTATATTATTGTTCCATGGATGGAAAGCAGATTTCATTTTAAACTTCCAGAGGAAGCCAGAGGTCTTGAGGACCATATAGTAATATGTGGTTTCTCAGAATTTATAGAAGAATTTCTTTCAGAACTGGAGTTTTATAATGTGGAGTATGTTATTCTTGAGGATAATAAGGAGAAGGTTATAGAACTCCTGAATAGAAGAATAAAAGTTGTATATAGCAGATTTAATGAAGAAAGCTTTGAAAAAGTAAATCTTGATAGAGCAAGACTTCTTCTATGCAGCTTCAGAGATGAATCAAAAAATGCTGACATACTTCTCTGCGTTGGAGATTATGTCCTGCCAAAGGTGGCAATTGCGGAAGACCCATACCACTCCAAATTCCTGGTATATGCCGGAGCGACAAAGGTGCTTTCTATCAAAGGCGTTCTTGGAATACACATGGCAAAAATAGCCCTCGACGCTGTGAGGCATGAAATAACTTCTGCTATAGAGATTGTTAAAGATATAGATGTGGCAGAAATTTTTCTTACCAGCAGAAGCAAACTGGTTGGCCGAACCCTGGGAGAAAGCAGAATAAGAAACAGGACAGGATGCACTGTTCTTGGACTCTGGAAGGATGGCGAGTTTATATTCAATCCATCTTTTGATGAGCTTATGAAAAGCAACTCTGTACTTCTTGCTGTTGGAAATAAAAGACAGTTAAAGAAGCTTTTGAATATGGCGGTGGGACGATGAGAAAATTTATTATAGCTGGTTTTGGTGATACCGGTGAATCAGCAGCCAGAATAATTTTAAAATATTTCAGTGAAGTTTATGTTATAGACAGAAAATTCAAATTCTTAAGAGAGGAGGTCGTTGTATCTCCAGAAAGAGAGGTTAAATTATCTGATATTGTTCAGAAAACTGATGGTATGGTCCTTGTGAAGGGTGACGTACTGGAGGAGAGAATATGGAAGAGCCTCTCGCTGAATAGCAACGACACTGTTATTATAGCCCTTCCGGAAGATAGAGATGTTATATTCTGTACTTTAATTATTAAAAATATATATCCGGATGTTACAGTGATTGCAAGAGCTAACAGCACAGAAAGCCTTGGAAAGATATATAGAGCAGGTGCCGACTATGTTGCTCCTCTCTCTTCGATTTCAGCTCAAACTCTTGCCATGTCTCTGCTTAAGGGTGTAGAGATAGATAAAGATATCAAATTAAGTTATAGCGGCATAAATATTGAAAAGTTTATTGTTACGGAAAATAGTAAAATAAGGGGAATTTCTATTGGTGAACTGGACATAAGGAAAAAAACAGGCTGTACGATTATAGCAGTCCTGGACGATGACGACAAACCTGTTGAATTTACAGTCTCGACAACTCTAAGGGAGGGAATGAAGCTGCTGGTGGCAGGAAAGAAAGAAAATATCTTCAAATTTAAAAAGTTGACGTGAGTAGCGGAGGAGAGGAATAGAAAAAAGCTCTGTTTATCTTTTCGGCATCCTTCAATCTTCATATATTTCCTTTCTAGGTGGAGTTCGAAATGGAGACAATCAACTTCCAGAAAAATATCATGGCTGCAATGGAAGATGAAGGCAACCAAGGAGATTGAAGGAGAAGAAAATATGATTTTTCCTGTTCCTTTGTTGGTTTTAGTAAAAATATATTGGTTCTATTATTTCCATTTCACCAGTACTAAACTTCTGATTATCACTATAATCAGTTATATTATTATCAACAATACTTATTCGGTATATCTACTTATGCAATTGAGCTCAACCCTGAAGTGTGTGAGCTTTCTTGCTTATTTTTTTGTAATTTCGGAATTTCAACAACAAAAACGGCTCCACCCTCTGGGTTATCCTCGACCCAGATTTTACCTCTGTGAAGTTCCATAATCTTCCCGGCTATTGTCAGACCGAGCCCGGAACCCTTAACACCACTCTTTTTCTTTCTTGTAAACCGGTCAAAAATTATACTTTTGTATTTATCCTCCACGCCAACACCAAAATCTATAACCTTTATAAGGTACATATCACCTCTGTCCTCTCCTTCAATAATAACCCTTTTACCTTCAGAAGCATATTTCAGTGTATTAGAAATTAAATTCATAAAAACCTCTTCAATTATCCTGTTAGCCTTAACAAACATGGGATGAGTAATTCTATTTTCTATTTTGACTCCAAGAGTTCTGGACAAATAACTAAAACAATCTAAAACTTCATCAATTATCTTTTTTATATCAATATCTTCAAATTCAATATTTTCAGAAAACTGGATTTTTGATAATTTAGTTGCAGTTTCCATGAGTTCCACTGCATTTCCAAGACTGTTCTGAATCTTTGTCAGAATTTTCCTCTTTTCATCATCCTTTTCACTGATAAGAAGAAGTTCAAGATAAGACATAGCAAGACCTATGGGATTTAAAAGGTCATGGTACATTATATCAGTGAATAAGTCCTTAAAACGGTTAGATTCTTCAAGCTCCTTAGCATACATGTTTATTTCTTCTTCCACTAGCTTACGTTCAGTGATATCTCTTATAGATTCAACAGCAGCATTAAAAGTGCCATCATCCTCATATAAAGGCGAGGCAATAATCTCAAAATAAAATACCTTTCCATCATGCATGGTATGCTTATGTACTACTTTCACAGGCTTACCTGTTTTCTTCACCTCTTCTATGGGGCAGGGCTGTTTTTTGCAGTTGCATTGATTATCCAGTTCGTGAAAGAGCTTGTAGCACAATAAAGATTCATCAGAGGCTGTGCATAAGTCGCATGCAGCTTTATTCATCAGCTTAATTTCGTAATTTTTATCAACCACAATAATCGGCTCAGCAATTGCATCCATAATATCCTTAAGGAATTTATAGGCGGTTTTAATCTCTATCTCTCTCTTTTTTATATCTGTTATATCCTTGATTATGTGTATGATAGCAGATATATTATTACCTTTCTCTATAACAGGATATATCGATACAAGAAAATACCTTCCATCCATTGAAAATTCTATTTTCTGATGCTTCAAATCTTCAACAACTCTGATAATAGGACAGAAATAGGGAAAGACATGTTCATTATGAACAACTTCATAACATTTTCTTCCAACAATTTCTTCCTTTTCAATACCTGTAAGCTTGCAGAAGGCTTTATTAACCTGCAGCAAAGTGCCATCCGTTTTATGAATGGAGATAGCATCTCCTGCATGTTCGAAAGCCTGCTGAATAAAAAAATATAGTGAAGAATCCATGATGGCTATAATATAAATATACGTTAATATTAACCTTTTGCATTAATGGATATCGAGGGCTTTGTAAAGAGAAGAATTGAGAATGGCATGGAAAAGGAGAGGATTATTCAGGAGCTGGTAGAGGCAATATCTGAGTTCAAAAACTGGGACTATGAAAAAAGAAAAGCTTTTGCGGGAGAAGTTATAGCTGAGGCTGAAATATCTGAGAATTACAAAGATAGGGGAGAGCTTATTGAGATGATTCTATCCACTCATGAAACAGATGTCAAAATGGGAGAATTTGGAGTAGGTTCAAGAGGCGAGGGTGACTTTTTTGTTCACAGAAAGATAGCAGAAATTATAGAAGAAACCGGTGCAATTGTAGGCCCGAAGGAGCAAGATGACGCAGGTGTTGTCAGGGCAGGTAAAAGCTATATAACTGTGGCTGTGGATGGAATGCATTCAAGGCTTAGCGACTTCCCTTTTCTTGCTGGCTTTCATGCTTCGAGAGCAACACTAAGGGACATCTATGTTATGGGGTCAAGGCCAGTTGCTCTTACCAGTGACCTTCATCTCAGCGATGACGGCGATGTTGGAAAGCTCTTTGACTTCACAGCGGGCGTTAGCCTTGTGGGAGAACTTACATCAACACCCCTTGTTGCTGGTAGCACCCTCAGAGTTGGGGGAGATATGGTCTTTGGCTCCCGTCTTGTTGCAGGAGTCGGAGCGGTTGGAGTCTCGGAAGAAATGCCAAAAGCAAGGAAGAATGCAGAAGCTGGGGATGTTATACTCGTAGCAGAGGGATACGGAGGGGGAACAATCAGCACAATAGCAATATACCATGGCTTCTATGATGTTGTCAGAGAAACCCTGAATGTGGATTTTATGCTTGCCTGCAATGCTCTGATGGAATCAAGATATTTCCCTGAAGTTCATTCCCTTATAGACATAACCAATGGCGGGCTTAGAGGGGATGCTCACGAAATTTCAACAACATCAAATAAAAAACTGGTATTTTATGAATCCGAAATTTATAAAACAGTAAACCCCAGAGTCCTCAAAATGCTGGAAGAGCTTGAGATTGACCCTCTCGGAATTTCAACAGATGCACTGATGATAATTCTGCCTGAAGATTACAGTAAGGATATTTTAAAAACTCTTGAAGGTGTGGCAAAAATTTATGAGGTTGGCAGAGTAGAAAAAGGCAGTGGAGTTTATATGGAGTCAGAGAAAAAGCTGAAGAAGCTTGAATCAAAATTCAGGGAAGCTTCTTACACAAAGGTTAAAAAGTTCATAGGTGAAAGTTATCCTGAAGAGTTTGATAATATGAAAGATAGAATCGAAAAATCTGTAGAATTAACTCTGCAAAAGAAGAAAATGATTAAAGAATTTATTATAAGGAGGTAGTGAGATGAAAAAAGGAACTATTGAAGTTAAACGCGGCCTTGCCAAGATGCTAAAAGGTGGTGTTATTATGGATGTCACAAATGCCGAACAGGCATCCATTGCAGAGGATGCTGGCGCTGTAGCTGTCATGGCCCTCGAGAGAGTTCCTGCAGATATCAGGGCAGAGGGTGGAGTAGCGAGGATGGCAGACCCTATTAAAGTTCAGGAAATTATGGATGTTGTCAGCATACCTGTTATGGCAAAGGTAAGAATTGGACACTTTGCCGAGGCTCAGATTCTTGAATCTATGGGCGTGGATTTTATAGATGAGAGTGAGGTTTTAACTCCTGCTGACGAGGCAAACCATATAGACAAGACAAAATATAATGTACCATTTGTATGTGGAGCGAGAAACCTTGGAGAAGCTCTGAGAAGAATTGCCGAAGGTGCTGCCATGATAAGAACAAAGGGCGAGGCAGGCTCGGGAAATATTGTAGAGGCTGTACGTCATATGCGCCTTGTGGTTAGCGAGATTGCAAGAATCAGTAGCATCAGAGAGGAAGAACTATATGCTGCTGCAGCAGACCTTCAGGTACCCTATGAGCTTGTCAGAGAGGTTGCAAAACTTGGTAGACTGCCTGTTGTCAACTTTGCAGCTGGGGGTATAGCGACACCCGCTGATGCCAGTCTTATGATGCAGCTCGGTGCAGAGGGCACATTTGTTGGCTCAGGGATATTCAAGTCCTCTGACCCGGAAGCAAGAGCAAAGGCTATAGTTGAAGCAACAACCAATTACGAGGATTTTGAACTCCTTGCTCATGTGAGCAGGGGTATAGGTACAGCTATGAAAGGTCTTGACATAAAACAGCTTAAAGAGGAGGAGCTGCTTCAGACAAGAGGAGTTTAAGTATAATGGAAAGCAAAGAGGCAAAGCTCATTGCCCTCGGCCTCCTTGTAGGTATTGTAATAGGAGCAATCACAGGAAGCTTTATATTTTCCGAACAGAGAACAGAGAAAAAAAGTTCGGTTTTTCCCATGACCGCTGGCGATAATGCAATGAACTTTATC
Source organism: archaeon BMS3Bbin15 (assembly GCA_002897955.1). Taxonomy (NCBI): domain Archaea; species archaeon BMS3Bbin15. The sequence continues at coordinate 4,604 of BDTY01000104.1, read as the reverse complement.
AATAGCAGGCTTCTCCAGCCAAAGGGTTTTGATGGAAGAATTAACTCAATGAAAGAGTATGGAGAGCTGTATGAGCTCAATATAGATATAATGAAAAACGGACAGGTTATTAACACAAGGCCAATATGGATAACAAAAGATGGAAAAATTCTCATTTTTGATCTCCTTAATATGAGTGAAGCTCTTCAGGAAAGACCTGCGAAAGAACCCGCAAAAGTCAATGTTACTGCTGATGACAGCCCATATATTGGTCCTAAAAATGCTTCAGTTGTAATAATCGAGTTCTCTGATTATCAGTGTCCATTCTGCAAGCGTTTCTATGAACAGACACAGAGCAAAATCCTTAAAGCATACGGCAATAAAATTAAATTTGTCTTCAGGGACTTTCCAATTCATCCTCTTTCCACGAATGCAAGCCTGGCAGCCGACTGTGCAGGCGAACAGAACAAGTATTTCAAGTACCATAACCTTCTCTTTGCCAATGTGAACGAATGGAGTAAAACCGGCAATTTTTCAAAATATGCAGAAGAACTTGACCTGAATATGACTGAGTTTAATTCCTGTTTTACTTCACAAGAGTATATAAATAAAGTGAAGCAGGATAAACAGGCAGGGATAAAAGCGGGAGTTAGAGGCACGCCTACATTCTTTATAAACGGCATACTTCTTTCTGGTAACCAGCCCTATAGTGCGTTCAAAACTATAATAGACAGCGAACTGAATAAGTAAAATAAGTAAAATATGGAAAAGGAATACAATTTTAACAGAGGTGAGAAAAGGCAATTCCTCCCTTCTCTGAAGAGAGAGAATTTCATTGCCAGAGTATTATGAAAATAGGAGTTCTTGCTCTTCAGGGTGATGTGGAAGAGCACATTAATATGGCAGAGAGAGCCAGCGAGGTAGAAGATGATGTGCAGAAGGTAAGTAAGGCTGCCCAGGTGGAAGCTCTTGACGCTTTAATTATACCTGGAGGTGAAAGTACAACCCAGGGAAAACTTATACTAAAATATGGGATTGATAAGGCTATAGAGAAAAATGAAAATCTTGCTATTTTCGGTACCTGTGCCGGAGCAATTCTTATTTCAAATAGAATAATAGGTTATGAAAGCCAGTTTTCCTTGAAAAAAATGGATATAATTGTTGAAAGGAATGCTTTCGGCAGGCAGGTGGAAAGTTTCGAAGCACAACTCAGTATTCCAGTGCTTGGTGAAGAGCCATTTCATGCCGTATTCATAAGGGCACCAGTAATAAAAAAAGTTGGAGATAATGTGAAAGTTCTGGCAGAGGTGAACAACGCTGTGGTTCTCACAAGGCAGGAAAAATATCTGGCCAGCTCCTTCCATCCTGAGCTTACCAGCGATATAAGGCTTCACAAATACTTTTTTGATATGGCAAGAGGAAGAGTTTAGTAATGCCTCTACCAACAGAACTTTTTCCTTACAGCAAGCCAAGAAGATTTCAGGATGAATTTATGCAGGTGGCCTATACCAGTGACAGGCTTCTTGCCAGTGTACCTACAGGAATAGGCAAAAGCGTTGCATCTCTCTGCTCATTTCTCGCTGACAGACAGGCAAAAGAGAAGATTGTTGTTTTAACCAGAACAAAAAGCCAGGCTGAAATCTTTCTCAGAGAGGCGAAAGCAATTTCAGATAAAACAGGGAAAGCCTTTCTCACAGTTCAGATAAAATCGAAGCTTGAACTATGCCCTATCTTCAGAAATGATGATATCGGATATGAAGAATTTCTCCAGCTCTGTAAGCTCAAACAGGATTGCAGTTATAGAAGACTTTTTAAAGAGAAGCAGGAGGAGATAATCTACCTTGCCGAGGCTCTTGCTCTTGGAGAAGACAGACAAAAAATTTTGAGTTACGGCTGTCCATATCTGGTTAATTTCGAACTTGCAAAGTTTGCAAGGGTGATTATTGCCGCATATCAGTATATGCTCAACCCTTTTTTAAGGAATTTGTTCCTTGGCAGGCTAAAACTTGGTTATGATGAACTTCTCCTTATAGTAGATGAAGCTCATAATCTACAGAGTCTGGATATTATATCAAAAAGTCTGAGTGAGAGAACATTAAAACTTGCTCAGAAGGAAGTGGATTATAATTTTTCAAACATCGAGAAGCTTTTTAGATTCAGGGAGGGACAGGTTAACTTTGAGGAGTTTATTTCAAGAGATGATGTTGAAAAACTCTACGCACTTGGTGTAGAAATCCTCCAGAGAAAACTCATGAAGGGAAGGAAGGTTTCCTATACATACAGGGTTGCAGCCTTTTTTGACTCAGCTTTCAGACTTTTAGGAGATGACAACTGGATTTTTTTCAGAAAAGGTAGCTCGCTCCATCTTAAGCCTGTACTTCCAGGTGAGGTTTTTTCATCTCTTAAGCAGAGCAGAAAACTTCTTCTGATGAGCGGTACTCTCGAACCCATTGAAATTTATAAGGCTCTTCTGGACCTCGAAGATGCAGAAGAATATTCTTTACCTAATATATACAGAAATTCACTATTGTACCTTGGAATTAAAAAAGGATTGAACTCAAGCCTTGCCTTAAGGAAGACTATGGGGCAAAAACTCTGGAAGAGCTATGCCAGGGAAATTGAAAAAATAGCCTCAGCAGCAGGAGGAATTACTCTTGCTTTTTTACCCAGCTATGATATTATGAGACAGGTTTCTAAATGGCTTGAGGCAACTGTTGAGCCGAGAGATAATAGAGATGCAGAGAAATTGAGAAAAAAGGTTATAGAAGCAGGCCGAGGTATAATACTTGGTGTTGCTGGAGGTAAGTTCAGTGAGGGTGTTGAATTCACAAGAGTTGAAGAGGGTATAAGAAAAAGTCTTGTTAAAGCTGTGGTTATTGCAGGTTTGCCCTTCCCTGCGCCAGATTCAGAGATGGAGCTCAGGCAGAAAATTTATGATAAGAAATTCGGACCTGGAAAGTCCTTCATTTTCCTTTCTGTTTTACCCATGATAAACAGAGTTATGCAGGCGGCAGGCAGAGCAGTAAGAAGCGAAATAGATAAAGCGGGTATCGTAATTATTGATGACCGCACCGAGTATCTCCGCTATTTCCCCGAGGATTTTAAACAGTATATAACCTTTGTGGAGCCTGAAGAGATAGGTGGAGAGATAAGAGACTTCCTGAGAGAATAGGGAGGATATATACCACCAAACACAATATAAAGCCAGAGATTCCGGCATTCTATAGGTAAAGTGGCCAAACATATAAATTTATATACTTTAAAAATCTATGGTTTAATAACAATAAAAGAAGGGATTAATATGGCAAAATTGAAAGTAAGAAGAATAGAGTCAGGCAAATCGATTTTATTTGAATTTGAATATAATGAAAAAAAATACAGCTTTAATGATAATAACCTATATCTGCTTAGTCGGGAGATATGTGGTTACGATTATGAAGAACTTAATCTTGGTATTTTTGCAGGTATTCCGACAACTCTTTCATATCAGGGTGTAAAAAGGACTTTTGAATTTAAAGATATCGATTATCGAAAAGTCAGTCAGGAAGAGCTTCAAATAGAACTAAAAAAGAGAGTAGATGAAGTCAAACAATGGATAGAAGATGTTGATAATGGAAAATTCATTGAGGAATTTACAATTGAGATATAAATTTTAGCCAATAATGAGAGGTGACATCACTCTTATGGTTTGCAATGACCAGGAGAGAGACGGGTGAAGAAGGTTAGAGTTCGGGAGGGAGAGTATTCAAATCTCTTCAATTTAATAAAAGAATCAAAAAATCCATTTTATACGAATAAAGAACAGTCAAAGATTGTAATCTACATTCCAGACGCGGAGCTTGACGAAGCTATAAAAAAACTCAGCGATGTAATTGATTTAAGGTACAGAGAGAACATAATTGAAGTTTCCACGCCTGATTTTGTAATTTCTCCTACTTTAAGAAAAGTTGAGGAAAAACTTAAAGAAGAGAAAACGCCCGTAGAGAAGCTTATAGATAGCACAAAGCCATACACAAAGCTTGACTATGCTGTAGTTGGAGAACCTCTATCGCCGGGATAATAGCGCTTATAGGGCTTATCACCAACAACGTGGCTATTCTGATAGGAGCAATGCTTCTTTCGCCTCTCCTTGGTCCGATTTACAGCTTTGCCATAAACATTGCAGTTGGAAAGATTAAAAATGCTATAAAAAGTCTTTACACCCTATCAGCTCTTCTCGGCTCCACCATTCTGCTTTCCATTATTTCAGCCTTTATTTTAAATTTATTTTATAGTCTTCCAGTAACTTCAGAGATTGCTCTGGAAACAGAGGTAAGGATGATTTACATACCCATGGCATTATTGCTGGGCTTTGCATCCATCCTATCAGTGAATTACCCACGACTAAATTCGTGGGCTTCCTGAGTCATCGGTGGAACTTGTGCTAGACCTCGAACAGGCATCAAATCGGTGTATCCCAACCCTACTTTTATCATTCCTCTGTGTAATATATTTATGGCAGCATTAACATGTCTATCAAGAATCAACCCACAGTAAGGACAGTTATGTATTTTAATATTAAGGATTTTCTTGACTATTTTACCACACGAGGAGCATTCTTGAGACGTGTTTTTAGGATTTACAAA
>BDTY01000103.1 GCA_002897955.1 archaeon BMS3Bbin15 | reverse complement strand
CAGGGAGATAAAGCTAGGGAAATATTCATATTAAACTTTTTCAATGATGGGGAGTTATTCTGAAAGCTCTTCGTAGCTCTTTTTAAGAAGAATGGCATCTTCCTCAAGGTTGGGGCTTTCACATACAACCTTTCCTTCAGCATTAAACTCAACAAGAGCTTTAAGAACATCGATATAGTTGAAATCTGACTCTCTTAAATTTCTGTGATTCCTCTCACCACCTTTCCCGTACTCTATACCTGAGAGATGTATATGCATATTCCTAATAGCCTCTTCACCAAGAGTTTCTTCCATCTTTTCGAGTACATTGAGGAAGCTATCATAGGAATTAACTGCTCCTCTGCTCCTTGCATATATATGTGAAAAATCTATACATGGTATAATACCCTCAAGCTCGCTGCCAAGCGTTATAAGTTCCTCAACAGTGCCAAACTGAGTTTTCTTTCCTGTGGTTTCTGGCCTTAGAGCAGCTTCTATGCCATTGGAGCCGAGCTCATCAATAATAGATTCAATCTCCTTCTTAACAATATTATATACACTCTCAGGAGAGTTTTTCATATAGAAGGCTGCATGGAATACAATATCCTTTGCTCCGCATATTGAACCGATTTTTGCCGAATCAAATATTCTCTTTCTGCTCACCTCTGCTTTATCCGGAGAGTTCAGGTTTATATAATAGGGGGCATGAACACTGAGCACAATCTTTTTCTCCAATGCCACCTCTCTGACTTCCTGTGCCTTTTTCTCACCCATTTTTACTCCCCTTACAAACTCAACTTCCATACACTCGAGGCCAAGCTCTTTCACACATTCTATGCCTGAAACCGTATCTCTTTTCTTTGTAGATTTTGGTGCTCCTGCAGTACCAAAGAGAAGCTTTTTTCTGCTCATCCGAGCACGTTCCTTAAAAATATTTTATGTTTCCCGAGTTTTCCACCGAAGTTGCCGGAGCTTATCTTTACCACACCATCAACCCTGCTGGCAGCCTCCGCACCTTTCAGCATTGCCTTCTTTACAGCATCAAGAGTTGTTCCATTAATAATCACCTCGGGTATGGAAACAACACCTTTTGGAACCTTTGAGTCTTTAATTTTAGCCTTCAATGTTGGGCAGTAAGGGTGGTTTGTTGTCGGCCCAATCTCTGGAAACTTTGTCTCGACCTTGCTTCCTGCGCTGCACACATCAAAAGGTGTTATAACTCCCTCAACATCCTCTATAGCTTCCACAGCAGCCTCTCCAGCTTCAAGAGCTGCCTTTTCATCTGTGCAGAAGAACCAGAGGTTTCCTCCAGCCACGCCTTTTCCTACGCCAAGGTAATGCTCAATAAACCAGTTACCCATCATAAGAGGCACATTTATCATCTCTCTTCCGAAACGCTCTTCAACAGTCTCGTAGCCATCACCACAGTGACCAACCCGTGGCATCGTATCAATTTTAATATCACTTTCGAATAAATTAAAAATTTTTGTTGTAGGAACAACGAGAATACCCTGTCTTATTCTTATGGATAGTTCATATCCAAATTTTCTCAGGGCATCCTTTCCAGCTCCATTCCCCCATATCTGAACTATTGAACCAGCTCTACTGTCAGGAGTTTTTTCGCTGCTCACCCATGCTTCCACACCACCCTCTGTTCTTCCAACCACAGTTGAAGGAAGGCAGCTCGAGCCAGAGGCAGCTCTCCTCAGGTACCTCTCTCTCTCAGCCGTAATGAGCATCCTTACAAATATTCCCTCAAAGGCCTCGCAGTAAGTATCTTCGACTTCAACATTATTGATTTTCATAACTAAAAATAGACATGGGACATATAAAAAGTTAGAGGACTCCTCATTTATTGAGGAGCTTCTGGATTATCACATCCAGGTTTTTACCCATTGCCGAGACATCATCGCCTGTGGGGTGCGGAGTTACAACTATATTTCCATTCACAATCAGTGTGGGTGTCTCATTTACCTTGTAGTTTATTGCCTGCCTTATATTATTTATAGCATCCTCTCTTGCAGACCCGGATTTAAGATTTTTCACAAATTCGTCTCCAAGACCGACCTGTTTTCCTATGGCTGAGAGCACATTAACATCACTTATATTCCTACTCTGATTAAATTCGGCATTGAATATTGTATCTGCCATCTCTGTACCTTTTCCATGACGTTCTGCAAGAATATATGCTTCTACTGTTTTAACTGACTGTTCACCCCACACAATAGGTACAACTTTAAATTCGAGGGCATCGCCATACTTATTCACAAGCTGATGCTTTATCGTATTGAAGCGGTAGCACTGGTCACAGTAGAAACTCATAAATTCTGTAATCTTAACCTTACCGGGTTCATTTATTGCTGGTTTGTCTATAACAGGATATAAACCGAGAACCAGCTGTTGCTCTCCTGACGTAGAAGTAATTTGCTCCTGAGGTTTCTCTTTTACTATATTCATTACAAATAGGATGCTTATCAGAAGCAACCCTGCAACAATTGCTGCTTTGATTCCGAAAGAGTTTCTCACAGTTTTTTTCTGTTTTTTCTTTAACATATTCATACCTCTCTATTTCTTCATAATAAAACCTGATTTTGTCTTATTTCTGGAATGACAGCCTTCCATACACCTTTCCTTTGCAATTTCGCTTTCCTTTACTCCAACCTGCGTATCCAGCTTTAGAATCTTTCCGCTTGTGGGATCGACCTCAGCTCTAATAAGGTTAAGTCCTTTCTCGCTTCCGAATTTGCAACCACATTCTTTTTCAATCAGCTCTATATTCCAGATATAATCGCGGGAGCTTAAGTTGTAGTTAAGGTTGATGCGGATGATTCTGTTGCTTTCATTTTTCATGTACCGGTCAATGAATACACTGGCGTTTTTATTGTTCTTCACAATCTCAAGGGCTTTTTGTGCTGTTATTGGAAACTCAAGTTTTTCTTTGCTTGCCGGGGGCTCTGCAATTTTGAATAACATAAAAAGAACGATAATGACAACCACACCAAAAGCTCCATAAGTCCTGAATTTCATAGCGCCACCATATACTATATTTAAATTTTTTTATTATCTCTGTTTAAATTATATTTAACTTTAATAATTTTATTTTTCTCTGTTATGTCCGTAATTCTCCATTATAAAGCTTTTTGTAAATTGAGTAAGGTTATCGGGTTTAAGTTTGTGGGTTTTATGTTCCGAACATTTTCGGGAAAAATGATAACAACTATGTAATCATATATCCATCTGGAGGAATATATATGGAAAATCCAAGCTATCATGAAACAATAAATGAAATGTATAAGAGGGTGAAAGAAGATGGTCTTACAAATGTGGCAGACCGCTATGAATCCCAGAGTAATAAGTGTACCTTCTGTAGTCAGGGTATAAGCTGTCAGCTATGCAGTATGGGTCCCTGCAGAATCACAGAAAAGGCTCCCAATGGTGCATGCGGCATAGATGCAAATGCCATGGCAATGCGTAACATGCTTCACAGAAATATTATGGGTACGTCAGCCTATGCTTACCATGCTGTTGAGGCAGTTAAAACTTTGAAGGCAACAGCCGAGGGTAAAACGCCTTTCGGTATAAGTGCACCTGATAAGCTTTTAACTTTTGCACAGGCTCTTGGTATTGAAACTGATAACAGGGATATAAATGATATAGCAGTGAATGTGGCTGATTTTGTGCTTGAAGATTTGAATAGAGATGCGGATGAACCCAGTAAACTTGTTGAAATTTTTGCGCCAGAGCAGAGAAAGAAGCTATGGAGGAAACTGGGTATATTCCCGGGTGGTGTTATGCATGAGATTATGAGTAATGCTGCCTCTTCTATGACAAATGTGGATACAAACTATGTTTCACTTGCACTGAAATCTATGAGAATGGGAATAGCCACAAGCCTTGCCGCACAGCTCAGCATTGAGGTTATACAGGACTCCCTATTCGGTGTTCCGAAGCCTCATATAGGCAGTGTTGACCTGGGAATTATTGAGCCGGAGTATGTTAATATAGCTGTAAATGGGCACGAGCCCTTTGTGGGTGCAGCTCTGATTGAGTTTGCCAGAAATGAGGAAGTCCAGAAAAAGGCAAGAGATGCTGGAGCCAGAGGACTTAAGATAGTGGGGTCTATAGAAACAGGGCAGGAGCTTCTGCAGCGTTATGCAGTTGATGATGTTTTTGTTGGTTTGACAGGTAACTGGATAACTCAGGAGTATGTTCTGGCAACAGGTGCTATAGATGTCTTTGCAATGGATATGAACTGTTCTCTACCTGACCTCGCCGATTATCAGGAAAAGTATGGAGTTAAGCTTGTTTCTGTTTCAAAGCTGGTGAGAATGAGAGGCGTGGATGAGGCTATTGACTATAAGCCGGAGCTGGTAGGGGAGCAGGTCAAGCAGCTTGTAGACCTTGCAATAGAAAGTTTCAGGAATAGAAAGGGTAAGCCTACAAGAGTACCAAAAAGGAAGCAGGTTGCTGTGGTGGGCTTTTCTATTGAGAGTATTCTTGAAGCACTGGGTGGCAGCCTTGACCCTCTTCTGGATGGTATAAAAGCTGGGGCTATTAAGGGTGTTGTAGCCCTTGTTAGTTGCTCAACTCTGAAGAACGGTCCTCAGGATGAGAAGACCGTTATAATAGCAAAGGAGCTTATAAAGAAGGATATCCTTGTGCTGAGTATGGGCTGCGGTAATGCTGCTCTTCAGGTTGCTGGCCTTACAAGTCTTGATGCTCAGGAGCTTGCAGGTGAGAAGCTTAAAGGGGTTATCAAAGCTCTGAATGTTCCACCTGTGCTGAGTTTCGGTACATGCACGGATACAGGCAGGCTTGCTCAGCTTGTAATAGCAATAGCTGATGCCCTGGGTGTTGATGTGCCCCAGCTGCCAATAGCTGTTACAGCACCGGAGTATATGGAGCAGAAGGCTACAATCGATGCTATTTTCGCTCTTGCCCTGGGTGTGTATACCCATGTTGACCCGCTCCCACCTGTGGGTGGCGCCCCTGAAGTGGTGAAGCTTCTCACTGAAGATATAGAGAATATTACAGGCGGCAAGCTCCTTGTGGAGAGTGATGCTGCCAGAGCAGCGGATAAGCTGGAAGAACACATAGTTAAGAAGAGGAAAGAGCTGGGTATTTAAACTCTCAACTCTTCTATTTTTTTACTATTTTTATCTACAATTTTTTTTTATGAGGGTAAAAATATTCTGCCGGGAATGTTTGAAGTTCTTGTGAATGGCAATATTACTGAATATCTCCTGTGGGATATCTCTCAGGTTATTGGAAGAGCTATTGTGGCTGAGCAGAAGAACAATGTCAAGATAAAACTGATTAATGTAATTAACTTCAGAAGAGGAGAAGGCCTTGGTTCCATGCTTCTGGATAGAGTTGTCTATGATTTTGGGGATAGAGATATAATAACGACTACATTCAGCTCCAGGGTAAGCTGGTATGAGAGAAGGGGCTTTATAAAGATGGCTGAGAAGAATTCAATAGTCGAGATGTTCAGAAAAGGCAGTAGAGGAGAGAGTGCCGAAGTTTCAGTATCTTCTAGGGCATCTGCAATTTATTAATATACTTAATATAAGTAAGGTACAAAAGCCTGTTTTTTTCAGAAAAAGCTGAATGCGGTATATGTATTTACCAAAAATTGTAAGGTTATGTCAGATTAACGGCTGGTGGACATGTGAAGCCTACCTAAGGGAGTGAGGAGCGGAGAAGTTCAGAATTAATTTTTAAACCAATCACGTTTTAACATTATATCCTAGGCAGAGAAATTTCAGCTAACTAATATCATATATAAGTTATCGTTAAAGTATGTCTACCATCTTTCCTTGGTTTTAATACTACCTTTAAATCAAGAGCTTAAGGCATTTCTTCGAATTTAGTTCTTTTTCAATATAAATCTTTTGTTTTATCTTAGATACATTTTTGAGACCATCCAATTACCCCCTTAAAACTCCGGTTCTAATTGGATGAAATCAATTCGAAACTCCTTCTCCTATACTTTTGGCTAAAATTTATAAAAAATCAATTGAACCGTGGTATCTTAATCACCT